>JAQVDG010000154.1 GCA_028698395.1 Weeksellaceae bacterium | reverse complement strand
CAACGGCATTTTAGCAATTGAGAAAAATAGTCATTAAACTCAGAACTGTCATATTCGATGCAAATCCCTTTATGGCTATCAGCATAATGCGACCACATATGAATATTGTTATTTGTCTTTGAAAAACAACAAATACCAAATTCCTTCGTGCTGTTAATTATCAAGTCGTCAGCCTTTTCTGCAATTGTGTTTATTGAGTTTAAAAAATTATTGTAATATTTAATAACCTCCATATTGCAATCAAAGGGGTCATTGAAGAATTTTGGCTTAGAAAACCACAAATAATTTTCACGAAACGATTCAAGTTTCTTATCTTTAGATAAGTCTTTAAGGTCGAAATTAAAATACTTAAATATTGTCATAGTTTGCTATTCTAAATACCCTTTAAATACAAGGACTTCATTCGTGTCAAGAACTATAATCTCAGCAGTGAATTTTACGGTGTTTCCAATAAAGATATTCGTTATTGTTACAGCAGCATTACCTCTTTTGCTGTCATAAGTATTAAAAAACTGCCATGTGAATTTAAATTCCATAGCTGCATATGTTGTGCTCGTTTCAGGAATTTCTCTTGTCTTTAATGAATAAACACCTCCATAGGATTGTGAATTATTATTTCTCCAATGATTTGTAAAACACAGTGTATTGTTATCACACATATAAAATGATAGTGAGACATCACCAGCTAAAGCTAAATTGTCATAATTTACCCCATTTATGGAATAATTAGTCACTTTGTAAGTGACGTCAGTTGACTGACCAAATACTGAACTTATTGTCAGAATTGTCAAAATGCTAAAAATTAATCGTTTCATATTTTACTTTTTTAGTTGTTTGTTTTCTTTTTTTACAATGATGCCCAACGGTTCGGGTATTGCCGAAGGCGGGGATTTTTAGCACTAAAGTTCAATCGAAGAACGAATGTTGAACCTTGCACAAATGTCCAATCGAAGCCGTTCAGCCCCGCTTTTGGCAATACCTTGTTAGCGGTTCGCCCTTCTTGTTTGTATGTTGTTTGTCCGTTCATTTGGTCTGTTGTGGTGCGTTGGCTTGGTGGCTCTTTTGCATTTTAGTTTGGCTTTGTGTGTCGGAAAAAATGCAAATGTGCCACCAATAGCGTTGGAATCATATTCTTTCAATTTTTGTTACTTTCCATTTTTCTCCAGCATAAATTGCTCTTGCGTTTACTCGACAATCATCTGTAATACTGTGTTTTTCTAAAAGATATTTCGGAACATAGTAATCTCCGATAAAAGCAAAATCGGGGATTTTTTTTATTGTTTTCTTGATTAAGATGTTTTCTAAATCTTCATTATCTGCTACAACACTCAAAGCTATCATATAAAGATAGTCTTCAAATTCTTCACTAGCTTTTAAATTGGAATATAGTTCTTTTTCTTTATATAATTCTGGGTACAGTTTATCTAAAAGAAGTTTACCATTTTTATCAAACATATCATCCGTAATCTCTTTTTCAATTGGTTCTTCCATTTTTTCATTTTCATCTTGAAATTCTTCATTATGACACCAATCTTTATTATCAATGATTGATTTTGTCATTGCAAGCATTTTATTTATATCTCTCTGTTTGGGTTCTTCATTGGTTTTATAGAAATATTTTTTTCTGATTGCTTCTACCCAATCATCATCAGATGAGTAACCTTGACCTAATTCAAAATCATCTTCATCTTCAAAATCTGCATAATTCTTGTATTTTACTTGCAACATCCCAGTAATGTCTTTTCGTAAGTTTGGATTTGCTTCTTCTGTTAGTTCAATAGACAATATTTTCACTCTTATTTTTTTGTCTTTGTCCGTTTTTGTAGCAAATGAAAGTTTAATAAAATCGCCTTCGCTTGGTCTTAGGTTTGTTTCTGTGAACTTGACAATTCCTTGCAACTTGGACGAAATGACAAAATGAAATAATTGCTTTTGCTCGTTCACTCCGTCAACGATTGCAATTTGAGTTTGGAATTTTGAAATGACAGAACCTTTGTCAATTTTCTGAATTTGTCGCAGTTCTGTTCTGTTTTCGTCTTTTACTTTTTTGATGTAACTTTTGGCTGTTACAAAATCTCCAATTTGTAGTTCAGGTTTAATTTGAGGGAAAAAGACTTCTTTGTTTTCCGTTGTAATTGCGTGAACTATGTTTTTTTCTTTGTTGATGTAATCAACAATAGTAAAAGTGTCTTCTAAAATTTCCCAATGTTTCTTTTCTGATTTTTCTGCAATAAGTGGAATATACTTGTGTTCTGTAACAATTGTTTTTCCAAACCAAGCAAATTTTGCTTCAACTTCCTTTTTAATTTCTTGCTTGTGAAGTTTGAACTTTAAAATTTGTCCTAATTCAGATTGTTTCAAGGTTTCAAAACGATTTTTACTAATTGCAAATTCTATCGTTTTTCCATCTGTAAAAGTTAAACGGTCTTTTCCTTTGTCGTCTTTCCATTTATCAACCAAAACAAGTTCTGTCCAATCAAAATCAGCATAAGCGAAGTTTTCGGCAAAAGGAATATATTTTTTGTATAGTTCCCGATTGTCTTTTAAACTTTGTTTAATTGAACTTGCTTTTTTGTGTAATTCGTCAAAAAGCGATGACAATTTCCAACCTTTTATTTCTCTATGTTTCTTGTATGCTTCAAGTTCTACAAGTGCATTTTCTAAAAGATTTTCGTCAATTAACGCTTTTGCTAAATCTAAATGAATATCGCCTAAAAAATCTTCATTTTTTTCTAAACTCAATGCTTTTGATAACATTCCGATTTTTAAAGAATTATCGGAAATAATACAATCTGAAAACTCTTTCCAAACGTAATGTTTATTTGCAAGTTCTAAAACAAGCTGTTTGTATATTTTAACTGCTGATTCTAATTCGTTGTTTTTGAAATGTAGTAAGGCTTTTTCTCTCAACAACCATTCATCATCAGGAAATAATTGGATTGCTTTTTCATAAGGCTGAATTAGCCAAGATAAATCTTGTTCAGATGTTTGAGTTTTCAGAATTTCAAAAGTCTTTTTAAGTGCTTTTGTTGCTAATGGTTTGTATGTGTGTTCGTCTTTTTTTGTTTCCTTCCAATCGTCAGTTCTTAAATTTTCTGGATTCCAATTTTTGAAAAAGTGGAGAAAACGCCATTCGTCATTTTCTTTCATAAACCTTTCAGCAAGATTTAAAATTTCGGAATGCCATTTTGATTGTCCGTGTTTGGAATAATTGTTATTGTATTGCTCAAATAAATTCCACAATTCAGAAAATTTATTTTCCTTGTGTGCATTGAAAATGTTCCAAAAAATGGTTTCTCTGAAAAAGTCTAAAACAGTTTCTTTGTTAAGTTTTATTTTGCTTAAAAACTCCTCTATGTGTATTTCGGTGTTGGAGTTTACAAACTCTCTGCAAATGCGTGAAATAAGTGAGGGAATACTTTTTCCGTCTTTATGTCCATCGTGTAAATCTTCGTGGCGAAAATTGTCAGGATTCCACAAAAGAAAAAAGTTGTAAAACTTAAAGTCGCTGTGTGTTTTAGAATAGTTTAAAGCAAAATTTAAAATCATAGAATGAAGCATTGACGGTCTTTCATTCTTTAAGTTCATATAATCTCTAAAAAACGTTCTTACCTCAACCGATGAAAGATTACTTTCTTCTGCTTTTATGTATCGGTAGATTACCCAACCGTAACTTTCGTGATGTAGTTCTGTTAGTCTGTTTTGAGCAATCAGGTTTTTAAAAATCGCTAATGCTTCTTTATTACTACCGTTTTTGCTTAATTCTTCCGCTCTTTGAACCTCCGAATAATTTGTGTCAATCTTAGGACGAAGAAAGTTTTTTTGATTTTCAATTATATCGTCTTCATAGCCTTGAAAGTCTATTGAATTAAGTTCGTTAAAACAAATTCCTGCTTGGTGTAAATTTCTTTCTGCTACATAAAATTTACATAGGTCTATTAGAACCCAAGCAAATGCTTTTTGAATCCATTCATCATACGGCTCTTCCGAGTATAAGTTTCTTGCGACACTTAAAGCACTATTCAATTTATTCAGTTTTTCAATTCCGGATAAATTCTGCGATTCTTTGCGTAATTCAAAAATAGTTCTAGAATCCATAAATTAAACCTTTTACTTTTTCTAAAATGGTTTCAGAAGATTTTTCCAAAATTTCAATTTTTGAGAAAAAACCTTTTGTGTGATTCTGTTCACTTGTACCATACCAAACCCTAAAAGTTAAACTGTCTTTATCGCAAGTTGCACGAAAAATATCTTGATTATTATGACTTTGCATAATTTTTAGTGCAATGTTTTCATTTTCACATTTTTCAAACCAATTAGAATAAATTGCTTGTCTAAAATCAGATGGTAATTCGGGGTTGTCATTTGTTATTGAACTAACGCTTTTCTTTTGAGTTAGACAATCTTCAATAGATTTTTTTATGATATTTTCATCCGCACCATTTAAATTTTCAATACGAATATTACCAACTGCAAAATTGTCTTTTGAACCCTTATTGTCAATGTTGAGAATCAATTGCTGATTTTCGTTTTGAGGAATTGAATAATAGGCTTTTGTTAAGTATTCAGTAAACTTTTTTGTGCTTTCAAGTAAATATCCGTTTTGTTCAATCAACTTGGAAATTTCACAAATTGCTCCAACAACATTTTTGTTTACAATTGATTGTATTTTTTCTACAAATCTTGCTTCAACTTTGTAATCTTCAAAAATCAAAAATTGTTTTGATTATATTGAAACTCCATTTGTGGAATTGTCTTCAAAAACACAATTCATAAAAGGATTTATTATTTGAGGAGAAATTATGTTAACGATTTTTCCTGCTGTAACACCACTATATAACCAACGGAAATAACTATCATTTGTAATTCCGTCATTTTCTTTACGGTGTCCTTTTATAATAACTTCGTTATAATTAGAACCTATTGCTTTATGAACTGTAATTGCCCAACCATATTTTACAAATACTGCATTTACAAATGGGTCGGTGTCTTTTACGTGGAAAAATATATTTCTATCATACTTTTGCTTATAGAATTTGAGAACATTTTTTGCCTCGTCTTGCTCTTTCTTAAATTTTCGTAAATCGCTGTGATTATTCTTAATGAACAGTTTATCTTCTTCTGAAAGCACTTTGTAGCGGGTATCTTCCAATAATTGACGATATTCCTGACTGTCAATAAATTTCTTCTTTGATTTTTCAGCATTTATTTTTCTATTTACAAAAACTCTGAAAGCAATCTGTTCTTCTCTTGATAAATCATCTGCGCTATTGAAAAAGTTATCCAATATCCAAACATCTGTTTCAGGCAAACCAACCACACTCAAGCATTTGACAAATATTTTTGTAAAAGATAGAACTATTGGATTTTTTGATTGCTTTATTGGAATAGTTTCCTGTGTTGTTTCTTTAATAGCAAGAACAGTAAAAAACATTCCATTTACAATTCGTCTTGGAATTTGGAAACCGCTTTCATCGGGAATAGAAACATTGTTGTTTACAATGAGCAAATCATCCGTTGCCAAATTTTCTCCATTTTTCAGGCATTGTTTTTTAATCCACTTGTTCGTTTTCAAACAATCTTTTTTTGAGTAGAATAAAACAGCTTTATCAGGTTCATTTGAAAATGGTTTAGCAAACCATGAATGTAGATTTTGGATTCTTTGATTACTGTCTTGTAAATCAATTAAAGTTGTTTGATCAAAACTATAGTTCAAATTATTAAAAAGTGAATTTTCAATGCTGTTTGCCAAATCAGTTCTCAA
>JAQVDG010000153.1 GCA_028698395.1 Weeksellaceae bacterium | reverse complement strand
CCGAATTGATAAACAGGAAGGTTAGCGGAAAAGTTTTCCGCCGGAAATGTCCCAAAACTTTTTGAAATAAGCCGCCGGTTTTTCGAGCACCGTTTCCCGTTTTTTTGAACGTTCGCCGTTCGGCGTAAAGCGCGATACCGGAGGCTGCACCTTCCCGAGAGCCGTGCCGGTAGTTTGGATAAAACCGTCGCGAAAAGCATTGTCGATGAAGCGGTACATGCTAAAGTACTCCACACGATAGCCCATGAAACAGGCCTGTCTTCCAAGGGAACAGGCCAGGTAGCTCTTCCCTACGCCGCATTTTCCTTCTATCAACAGATTTTCGGCTCTGCCTACAAAGCCACAATCGGATAAAGCGATCAGCATTTCCTTGGTGAAGTCGTGTTCCACGCTGCAAACAATATCTTGCAAGACAGCATTGTAGCGTAATTTACTGGTCTTAAGATACATCTCCGTCTTTTTTTCGTTTATCTTGCGCTCGGATATTCCCTGAGCGAAGTATCTGAGCATCATCCTTAAATCGATCATGGTAATCTTTCTATTTCCCCTACCATCTCTTTTTATTCCTGTCATTACAAAGATGCTATGAATTTGATTTGAATTACAATGTTCTTTTAAATGGCACCTTTTTAATAGGTTGCCTGCCGGTACATTTAATGTGATATAGTCATTATTATCAGTAGTTGTTGCCATAATAACATCCCAGAAGGGCAGATACAAAATTATTTGGAATATATTTATATGGGTTGAATACAAAGTTTTTTTGTACTTATCCTGTGCATGCAAAGCCCACCCATCCATTTGAGGGAATCCTTATGCCCACTGCTTTTGTATTCCATGTTTTGGGTTTCGGGGCATAGAATTAGATATTACAATATTACTAATTTATTTTTCCGATTTAACCAATTGTTTTAAGAATAACAACGCTTTTTTTCTGTCGAGGATTTCATGAATTCTCTGATTTTCGTAACTTCTCAAACATCTATAACAAGAGGGCTCACATTCGCAAGTTTCCAATAACTTTATCGCCCTTTTGATTACCGCTTGCAAAACTTGACCATCTTGAGTAACAAGTCGCCTGGAATGTCCTGCACCACCCGGAACAGCATCATAAATAATGATTTTATGTTCTATCCTGCCGTTAGTTATCTTATATGTCAAACACGCTTTAATATCTCTTCTTTCTATATCCAATTCGTTTGCAAAAGAGTTAAGTAAAGCATACATTACCGACAACATCGTTGCGTTGTCTGAAGTATCACAACCGAAAGTAATTTTTGCAACATCAGTTTTCAGTTCGTGGTGTAAGCAATACCTTGATAAAGCAATACAACTGCAAGTTCCTTTTCCAAAAGGATTTTTATGTCCATTCTTTACATCTCTCAACCGTTCGATTTTTGAAACTCCTATACGATAATCTTCATAATCATTTAATTTACTTGTTTCATCACTGGCAATAGAATAACCACATTTGGGGCAGACATAGAAAAAATCCGTGGATTTCACAACCAATGAATCGTTGGCAGTTGATTTAACTTCTATTTTAATATTTCCAAATTTGTAATTGTACTTGCTGATAGGAAAAGCTGTTTTATCTCCAATATAAATCGCTTCTGTTTTGTATTTTCGTTCTTGAGAAGTTAGTGGAACTTCTTTTACTTCTTCTTCGGCAATAAATCCTGCTCTCGGCTCGATGCTCTTGTAAAAATCTCTGGATTTCAAGATATGTCCGCAAATTGCACATTCTTTACCATCTCTTCCAACAGGTACAGTTGAAAAGTTAATATTTTTACATTCAGGACATTCTGCAAGATATGCAGTATCAAAATCACTAAGTTCTGTTTTATTTACAACAGGCTTTCTAATATAACGGCTTGTATATAAACCTCCATCAGCAACAACTTCTGACGAAGGTGCATATTCGGCAATTGCAACTGATAAATCACGGTTAAGATTTAATGATTTAAAACTTTGAGAAGCAATGTTTTGTGTTAATTCCACAGAATCAATAGGAAAACCATATTTGGGTAGAATATTTCCACGAACAAGAAAATCTATTAAGTCATTCTTTTGATATCTTTCCAACTTCCTTTCAAACATGGTTATTATTTTACCATCCCCCTCTTTTCTCGCTTTTTTTAATTCCTTTTTCAAATAATCAACATTCGTTTCAAACTCATTGATTATTTTCTTGAATATTCCTTGCTCCCCACAAAATTCTTCAAGCCAGTCATAACTGTCTATATATTTAGATTTTAATTGTTCATTCGTGATTAAAAATGAATTTTTTAACAAAAAGGATAAATCTTTTGGTTCTGAATTAAGCCAATTAATAAAACCTTGATAACCTTTGTCGTTAATAAATGCTTTTGCATTGTTGCCTAAATATAATTCGGGATGTAACCGTAAATAGAAACTTATAGCAACTGCATAAATGTGTCGTTTTAGTATCTTTTCATTATCCAGAGTGAAGTTAGGTGGAGAAATTTTCCCATTTATCATTTCTTTTGGATTGTCGAAAAATGTAAAGTCGTGCGAACTCAATCTTGCAAAAGTCAGGGCGAAAGCAGCTGCATTGATACTTCTACCTGCGCGACCAACTCTTTGAGCATAGTTGGAAGCAAGTGGTGGAATGTTGCGCAAAAATACCGTTTCTAGATCTCCGACATCTACTCCCATTTCAAAAGTAGTTGAACAGGATAAGGCATTGATTTCTTTGCGAATAAATTGTTGCTGATAATCTAATGCTTCTTTTTTAGCAAGTTGAGCAGTATGCTCTTTTATAAACAAAGGCGATATTTTATTGCTTTGGTAAAGCATTGCATAATAATTATCCTTGCAAAATTCAACAGAATTCAATCTCTCCAATTCTCCATTACAGCCGATTTGAATACAGTTATTCCCAATATTAAATTGAGTTACTTTTCCACATTTTTTACATTTCCAGAGTTTTGCCGATTTACCAAATTGAACATTGAAAAATCTTGCAGGCATAAAATAACCTTTTCCGTCTTTGTCGGTTTCAAGTTTGTATTTATTGCTGTCTGAAACCAAATAATCCCAATAATAGCCTAAAAATTCTATTGCTTTATCCTCATCCAAATTGAGAATTCTTTTAGTAATCGTCAATTTATTAGAACGATAATATTTTTTCTCACCACTTTTCAATGTGTATGGCGTAGGCAAAAATCCTTGGGAAGCATATAAAGTTTTGTCTTTGTATTTAGTTATAACTTTTTGAACAGGAGTAAAATACAAATATTCTCTGTCATTATTGTTAATGTCTGTGTCCTTATCTGTTACAATGGCTGCCGCACGCACAATTTCAAAAGCAAGATAGTTCAGAAAATTCTTTGCGTCTTCATTTGAAAGACCATAATTATTAACAACGACATTTATAATATCATTACTGTTACCTAAATATTCAAATGCAATTTTACCCAAAGCAACTAGTGAAGTGTCACGATTACAATTATACATTTCGTCTAATACTGCAACCCAAGCATTACGGTGGTTTTCTACCATTGAAGATTCCGCATTATCAGAATTACTTTTGCGGAATAATTTGTACGAAGAAAAATAATTTTCAAGCAATCCAACAAAATCGCTTATACAAACGCCATTAGAATATTTGTTTTCTTCTTGATTTACAACATTCCATATGCCTCGACGGCGTAAGAATTGTTTATACATATCCCCAAGAAAACAAGCAAATTTAGCAGCACCTTGTCGACTGTCGGAAAAAACTAAAAATTGACTGCCTGTCTTTGATTTGGTTTTTTTCCTTTCGGATTGTAGTAAAAAAGGATTTTTTGTTGCCTGTTTTTCTGTGTTTTCCTCAAAAGTAAAAGTGTATTCAGGAATTTGTTCGTATAATGAAGTTGCTATAACGCCTGTTGCTGCATTATAACCAAGATTAAACCGCCTCAAAGTCCCGTTACAATTAAGACATTTTTCATTCCTTAATTTCGTGAGTTTGATTTTTTGTGTATTTCCACAAGTACACCAATTATTATGTGCCTCGTCTTCTACAACTATTGCACCACAGTTCTTACATAAATAAGATACTACATCTTCTTTTTTCTTCTTACTTTTCTCATCACCTTCGTTTTCTTCGTCTTCTTCATATAACAATTGCTCTTCGTTAAAATGAACTTGATAAAAAATTTTATCGTCGAACCCGCTAGCTCTTACCAATTTATCATTTACAACGTTTCCAACGATCGCAATTTCACCGCAATCTTCACAAACTGCAATTTCAAACATTTTTGGTTCATTGCCGTAATCCACCTTGTAGTAATCTTTTCGAACTAATGACAAACTATTTACATAATCCAAAGCTAAATAACAGCCGTCTAATGCTTTAAGAAAATAATGATAGCGAATATCAACCAATGGTTTTCCATCTTTAATTGCTTTGGTGCATAGAGCAACAAATGCAACTGCTTGTTGTTGAGTGATTCCAAGATTTTCAGTAAAATCAGTTAGTGTGATTAAACTGTCTAACTCACGCATCTTCACATACAAGTCGGAAGCGGAAATAATATCGTATAATATTTCTCTTTCTTTTTCTTGTGAATAGGGAATGTTAATATTGTATATTTTTAAAACATCTTCAAAAAACTTCTCTTCGTCTACCAAATCGGTAAATAGTTGAGTTGGAAACTTGTATATTTGTGTCGACTTTTGAAAATTATCGCGATATGCCGTTATAATGTCGCCCGTCGTGAATTCGCAACCTGTCAATCTCTCGGCAAATTCAACAACTTTTTCATTATTTTTTGGGCTGCCATCATCCAAGGTTGCAGAAGTTAGGATAAATTGCGGTTTTCTTTCACCATTTATTCTCCCTTTTAATCTACCCATCAAAAAAGCTGTTTCTATTCCGGTTGCACCTGCATAAACATGGGCTTCGTCCAATACTACAAATTTGAAATTAGAGTTTGTGAAAATAGTATCATCACCCGGACGGAAAAGCATATGTTCTAACATTGCATAATTTGTAAAAAGAATATGAGGTGGACGTTCTTTCATCTCATCACGAGAAAGTTTCTCATTAGGTAATCCTTTTCGTAATTCGGGGTATTTTTCATTGGCGTACATTGTTTTGTACAGTTTAATAGCATCTTTTTCATTGTTTTCTGTGCCACCGTTATAAACTCCAAAACTAATGTCGGGATAATCCATCAAAATTTCTCTTAGACCTTTTATTTGGTCGTTTGCTAAAGCGTTCATCGGGTAAATGAAAATCGCTCTTACTCCGTCATTAAGTTTGCCTTGTTCTTTTTCTCTGAGTAATTCATTAATAACGGGTATTATAAAACAATTTGTTTTACCGCTACCCGTACCTGTTGACACAACAACATTTCTACCTGCTACTATTTTTTCGATTGCTTTCTCTTGGTGTAAATATAAAGGTCGAGAAATTGGTAGTTTTGGAGGATATTTTTTATTCTTTTCTAAATCTTTGAAAAGTGGCGACAATATGCCATCATCAATCATTTGTTCGATTGATTTTCCTGATTTGAAAGAATCTTTTATTTCTATAAAAGGACCCTTTGAAAGGGTTCGCTCCAATTCTTCCACTAATTTATTTTGCAGTTTTTGATTGCGAAAATGGAATGTGGTACTAATGTAACCAATGTATTCCTTTTTTATTTCGTCTGCGGCTTTTCGTATATTCTCCTGAAATCGTACGCATTCTATCATCCGCCATTCGATATTTCGGAAACACTGTTTTTCTCGACCTATGTGCTCAACGTGCTGCTG
>JAQVDG010000152.1 GCA_028698395.1 Weeksellaceae bacterium | reverse complement strand
GGAGGATTACATCCTGCATTCTACTCCTCGCCTAACGGCGACATCGTAGAACACAGGATTTGCGAGATTACAAGGGATAGTGGATATCCCCCCCCCCGCAACCTCGCAAATCCTCCGTCCGTTATCGGTCAGTGTAAAAAAGCCGACCCGCAAATGGCACATTTGGTTTTTGCCGACACACGAGCCAACGCTCAAAAAACCAAAAGAGCCATTTTTCTTGCCAACGCACCGACAAGACTGTTGAAAATTTTCTGATTACTTTTTATCTTATAAAATGAGATACTAAAAATTATAAACCTATCTTTGCGACTTGACATCATTTGAACAAATGAACAGAATAAAAGAAGTGTTGGACGAAAAAGGCATCAAGCAGACTTGGCTTGCCGAGCAATTAGGCAAAAGCTACAATATGGTAAATGCTTATGTGCAAAACAGACAACAACCACGAATTGAAGTGCTTTATGAAATCGCTGAAATTCTTGGCGTAAACGTAAAAGAACTATTGATTGACAACGATAATAAAAAGGACAAGAAATGAGCAACGAGCAAAAAATAACTACCAACATTAAAGTGCCGAACAAAGATTTGGAAACATTGAAAATTCATTTTCCGCATTACTTTGACAAGAACGGCAACTTTGATTTTGAAAAGTTTAAAACCTACCTTACCGAAAAGGAAATTAATTTTTCTGCCGAGAGTTACGGTTTAGAATGGTTAGGTAAAAGCTACGCACGGCTTTTGGCAAGCGACCCGGCCACCACCTTGCTAAAAGCAGATGAAACACACAACGCAAAACCCGAAAACGCCAATTCTGAGAACCTGCTCATTAAAGGTGACAATTTGGAAGTGTTAAAACACCTTGCCAACGCCTACTACGAAAAGGTAAAAATGATTTACATAGACCCGCCTTACAATACAGGCAGCGATGGATTTGTGTATAACGATGACAGAAAATATACCGTAAAAGAACTCCAAAACCTGATTGGCATTGACGAAGAAAAAGCAAAACGAATTTTAGATTTTACTAAAAGTAAAAGCAACAGCCACAGCGCTTGGCTCACCTTTATGTACCCACGACTTTACATTGCAAAACAACTTTTAAAAGATGATGGAGTAATATTTGTTTCGATTGACGACAACGAAGTGGCACAACTGCGGTTGCTTATGGATGAGATTTTCGGGGAGGAGAATTTTGTAGCAATATATAAATGGAATAAAACATCAACACCTCCAAGCCTATCAAGAAAAGTAAGACAAAAATATGAATTTGTTTTATGCTTTGAAAAAAGGAGTAATAACAAAGTTTTTGATGGTGGCATAACGGATGGTGGAGATATGCCTTTGCTTAACGATAGTAATAACATAGGAATACTTCAATTCCCAGCGGAAAAAGTAAACTTCAAAATAAAAGGTGAATATAAAAAAGGTATTTATGATAGAGTTGAACTCTTAACTGACATTCAAATTATTAATGGAAAAGCAGATAAGGATTTTAAACTCAAGGGACCATTTAAATGGACACAAGATAATTTAATCGAAGAAATTGATAATGGAACAATATTTCATATTAAATCTGATAAATTTGCTATTCGCTATGAAAAAGAAGGGGAGCGTATAAAAGTACCTGCTGATATTATTTCAAAAAAAGAATGTTCTGTTGGAACTAACGAAGACGCTAATAAGGAGCTATATGGGTTGTTTCAAAAAGATGGATTATTTAATTATCCTAAACCGACAACACTAATTAAATATTTGTGTAAGTTTAAAACTGAAAATAATGACCTCATCCTCGACTTCTTCGCAGGCTCCGGCACCACAGGCGATGCGGTAATGCAACTCAATGCCGAAGATGGCGGCAATAGGAGGAAATTTATTTTGGTGCAACTGCCCGAAGCAATAGACCCAAAGAAAAACAAAACGGCTTACGATTTTGTAAAAGATGAATTGAAAGCCGAGCCTACCATATTTGAAATAACCAAAGAGCGTTTGCTGCGAGCTGCCAAAAAAATAAATGCAGGCTTAGACGAGAAAATTAAAAAGCTACAATCAGAGATTCAGACCGAAGAAACCAAAGCCGAAATTGAAAAATTAGAACGGCTAAAAAAGCAAAACACTTTCAAAGTTTTTCAAACTACTCCCATTTGGGAAGATTACAACTTTGAAGCCGAACAGTTTGACCCATCGCAAACCCTTTTTGATGCAGGCAAACTCACCGAAGACGACATCAAAGAGTTACTGACTACTTGGAAAACGTATGATGGTATTGCTCTAACTCAAGAGTTAGAAAGTGTTGATTTAAGCGGTTACACCGCTTATTACGGCAATGGCAGATTGTATTTAATGAACAAAGGCTTTACCACAAACAACCTTAAAGCATTATTGGAAAAGATAGATACGGACAAACATTTTGAACCTAAAAGCATCATCGCCTTTGGCTATCACTTGGAGAGCAAGAGTTTACGAGAGATTTCAGAAAACGTAAAAACTTACAACAACAAGAAAAAAAGCGACATTGACTTTATAACAAGGTATTAATATGAAGGGATTTAATTTTGAGAAGAACCTAAACCATCAATCACACGCAGTAGATAGCACTATTGCGGTGTTTGAGAATATTAGCCTTGTTCAGCCCACAGAAGCGGATAAGAATTACATCAATCCTGCATTTAATTTTTTAAGCGATTGGGCTTATCCACAAAATTTAAGAGCAGTTCAAGAAAGTAACGGTATTGACGAAAAAATAAAACGTAACAGTAACATCATTGATATAATGATGGAAACTGGAACGGGTAAAACATACACTTACACCAAAACCATTTTTGAACTCAATAAAAGCTACGGCATTTTCAAATTCATAGTAGTAGTTCCAACCTTATCCATCAAAGCAGGAACGATTGACTTTTTGAGATCGGACAGCAGCCGTGAGCATTTCAAGGAACAATATGGCAAAACGCTTCATTTGCATATTGTAGAAAGTCAGAAAAACAGCAAGAGTAAAAAATCATATATTCCTCCTGCTGTTACAAGTTTTGTTAATTCGGGCAATTTTGAGAAAAACAGCATTCAGGTTATGATTATCAACGCAGGTATGATTAACTCTGAAACAATGCAAAAAAGTTTCGACAAAGGTTTGTTTGACAAATACACGGTTCCGTTTGATGCCATTGCAGCAACTAAACCTTTTATGATTATTGACGAGCCTCACAAATTTGGGCAAGGCAATAAGACTTGGGAGAACATTCAGAAAATGAAGCCCCAATTTATTTTACGTTATGGTGCAACTTTTCAAGGTTATGAAAACTTGATTTACACGCTGACAGCCGTTGATGCATTCAATAGAAATTTAGTGAAAGGTGTAATCGGACACATCACAGAATTTAATGCAGGCAAAAATGCCATTGTAAAATTCATTGATTCAGACGGCACAGAAGCCAGTTTTGAATTGATTGAAAATGATAAACGAAAAACTGTAACAGTTACCAAAAAGGAAAGTCTTAAAAAAGTTCACCCTGAAATGACAGAATTGGACATTGTGAAATTAAATAAAAGCACAATTGTCTTAAGTAACGGCTTGGAAATGAAAAAGGGCGACAAAATCAACCCTTATTCTTATGCTGAAAAGTTGCAGGAAACAATGATTCAAAAGGCGATAAAACACCATTTTGAAATCGAAAAACAGCTATTGACACGTGAAGTAAAGATTAAACCTTTGACACTTTTCTTCATTGATAACATAGACGAATACCGAACCAAAGAAGGATATATCCGCAAAACGGTGGAGCAATACATCAAAGCAGAAATTGAAGAACTGCTAAAGACAGAAAAGGATGCTTTTTACAAAGCCTATCTTGAAAAAACATTGCTTGACCTTTCGGCAACACACGCAGGATATTTTTCAAAAGACAATACCGAAAAAGACGAAGCCATTGAAAAAGAGTTAAACGAAATTTTGCACGACAAACAAGCCATGCTTGACTTGGAAAATCCAAGACGATTTATTTTTTCAAAATGGACCTTGCGTGAAGGTTGGGACAATCCAAACGTATTTCAGATTTGCAAACTCCGAAGCAGTGGAAGTGAAATTTCAAAATTGCAAGAAGTTGGTCGTGGATTGCGTTTACCGGTAAATGAATACGGAAACCGAGTAAAAGACGAACAGTTTTATTTGAACTACTTTGTTGACTTTACCGAAAGCGACTTTGTAGATAAGTTGGTGAATGAAATCAATCAGAAATCGGGAGCTATTTCCATCGAACAAGTTCCAGACAAACTTTCTGAGCAAATGATTAAAAAGATTTGCGAGTTATACGAAACAACCGAAGATGATTTGATTGATGACCTTGTAGATAAAAAAGTAATCCGAGCATCACATAAATTCTTAGATGGCGGGTTTGACTTCATCAAGCAAAACTATCCAATGATTTTTGAAGGCGTTAATTCTAACAAAGTTCGCAAAGCAACTGACCAGAAAAAGAAAGTAACTATCCGAACTTCAAAATATGACGAGTTGAAAGACCTTTGGGAAAAACTGAATGAGAAAGTAATTCTTGAATACAAGTTTGACAACGAAACCAACTTCAGAACATTATTTATCGAATTTTTGAAAGCACAAAAAGGCAATTTCACTTCGGACGGAATAAACGAGAGAATTTCAAAAGTTGAAATCAAAGACAACAAAGCAGTTGCAAGTGAACCTGAATCGGTTTACAACCGAAAGACCGCAACTATTTCAACAATGAAATACAGCGACTTTTTGAAAGAACTTTCCAAGATGCTAAACATAAACATTGCAACATTGCATCAATCAATTATTGACTCAGAAACAGACATCAATAAATATCTTAACCAAACGACATTAAGAATAATCAAACAGAATTTTGATTTTTTCTTAATGACACAAGCCTTTGACAAGTATTCTATTGAATATAAAAAGGTTTCAAACAGCATTCATCCAACCAAGCTGACAGACGAAAAAGGAAATGTGCTGAAAGAAATTTCTGCATCTGATGTTGGTGTATTGTTTTCAGACGAAAATGTTGCAGACTCTTACTTTTTTGAAGAATTGTACTACGATTCTGACTTAGAAAAAACAAATATCAAGACAGAAATAAAAGAAGTAATAGTATTCACCAAAATCCCGAAGAACTCAATAAAAATTCCGGTTGCAGGTGGCAAGTCATATTCACCTGACTTTGCCTATGTTTTGAAATTCAAAGACGGAGAGCAAAAACTAAACTTCATAGTTGAGACCAAAGATGTAAACAGCAAAGACGGACTTCGAGACGAAGAAAAATTCAAAATCAAACACGCTGAAAAATTCTTTGACGGTAAAGTAAAAATTGAGTTCAAGACACAATTCAGCAACAACAAAATAGTTGACTTAATAAAAGAACTTTCAGTAAATGAATAAAGTAACAACAATAAGCCATCGCATTTTGCAAGTACATTGCCAAAGCCGCACTAGCCAACGCTTCAACCAAAGCTTTGTCAAAGATCTTGCAAAGCCAATGCACAACCGACTGACAGAAAAGACGAAAGAAGAACACCGAACCGATAACAGCGGTTTTGCAAAAAAGCGGGTTCAGTGGTTAATTGAGCATTCTACCTCGCATCAAATTTTGTGCTATGTTGACAGTTTTGAGCTCCGAAATCCGCTTCTTCGCAAAGCCGCAGAACGTTCTCCCGACATCGCCTTCGGCTCGTCGGGAGAACGGACGGAGGATTACATCCTGCATTCTACTCCTCGCCTAACGGCGACATCGTAGAACACAGGATTTGCGAGATTACAAGGGATAGTG
>JAQVDG010000151.1 GCA_028698395.1 Weeksellaceae bacterium | reverse complement strand
GTAACGGACTTTTACGTCCGGTGAAATGTGATTTCGGATTTTTGAAGCAATTTTAATAGCTTTTTGATAATGACCGCCTTCCATTTCCAATCCAATGGCTTTCCAAGAAGATTTTTTGAAGTATTCCAAAACATCTTTATTTTGAAGAGATGTTCCCAAAACAGTTACCATTGGCCCTTCAAAAACGCCTAATCGGTTTCCTCGGAAATCATCGGCACACAAATCATTTTCAAACACATAATTATCTGTCGGGCCTTCTATTATATGGGAATTTGGAATCATGATATCTCCTTTTTTACCACAAAGAATTCCGGCTTTTCCCATAATTGAGATAGAATTTACATTAATCGGAATAGGTGGTTTTTGGGCTTTATAAGGTTTCAGTAATTCGTCCATTACCTCAAAAGCTTGTTCTCCAAATGCATAATCAATCACGATTAAAACATCGTCAAGTGGTTTTTTTACATCTGAAAATGAAGTATTTTTGAATTTTAGTTTTTGTAAATCAATAATTTGAACGTCCATATTAGCTCCGGAAGTATCATCAATGAAATACATTCCCTTTTTTAAGGAAAAATTGAAAACCTGTTGACGCAAATCTTTGTTTTCAGAAGAAGAAAGTTCATTATAAACACTGAATTCATCAAGCGATTGAAAGTCTTTTTTTAAAGCATCAAAAGCATACAGCATATTCATCACGCTGTGCATATTGGCACTGATAATATGAATCGGGCGATGCATTAAATCATGGTTGACCAATACTTTTTTAATATTGTTTGCCCAAGCTTCTCCAATCAAATGGTGTCCGATTCGTTCACGTAAAATAGGTGAAAATGTAATTTCTCTTCGTTTTTTCCCGGTAAATTCATCTTGAGAGGTTTCGCCCATCCAATAAATAATTCGAAAAAATAAATCTTTATCGGTTTCAGAACTAAAATATTTATATACACGAGAAGTTTCATCATACGTTCTTCCCAAAATTGAGGATAAATGCATTAATGCAACATCTCTTTCTTTATTGGTCAAATTAACTTCTCCTAAAGCGATTTCTTCGATTTTTTTCCAAATTCGACTGGTTTTTTGAACTTGTTTACTATAGGCTTTTGCCCGAATTTTATCGGATTCGTTGTATAAAAACGTTAAATGCGTAAGCGTATCATAAATTTCGGAACGGCCGCGGGTAACTTCAATATTCATTTGACTGTCGTCCACACGATAGCAAATTCTTCTTCTTTTGGGCGGAATAATGGGTTTAAATTTTCTAGAATCAACACCCTCATTGGATGTGAAATGAATGTAGGGAGTTTCGGTAATTCCCTCCGGAAGTCGGTCTAAAACGTACATTAATCCACTTAATTCCACTTTTTCCGGATCGGCCAAAGAGCCGTAAATTTCCGGATTGAGCTGTAATAATAAATTTTGAATCATTAATCCCGATTGACCTTTTGGTCGGTAAGTTCCGCGATTAAACAAATGTCGCATGGATATATAAAGCCGTTCTATTTCCGAAGTAGATTGTCTTGCTTTTGATTTTGATCTGTTTTTACTCATATATAATTTTATTATAAATTAAAAAATTGCGAAAATCCTTAGAACCATCTTCCTTTTTTCTCTTTTCGCTCTTTGTATTCTTTGTCAACAACCAATAATTGGTCGTACCAATCTTGTCCGAATTTACGAATAAGTGCATCTTTTAAAAAATGAGCTACATTTACTTTTAATTCTTTTCCCAAAGCACAAGCAGGTGAACAAATATCCCAAGAATGGTAATTAACCGCTGTAAATTTTTTGTATTCTTTTAAACGAATTGGATAAAGATGACAGGAAATAGGCTTTTTAAATTCCACTTTACCCTCTTCCCAAGCCTTTTCTATTCCACATTTTGCAATGTTTTTATCATCAAAAATAACATAAGCACATTCCCGATTATTGACCAAAGGGGTTGTCCATTCTCCTTCGCTGTCTTTAACGTATTTTCCTTGTTTTTCGATAGCTTCAATTCCTTCTTTTCGTAAATAAGGCTTGACCTTCTCATAAATTTCATCTAAAATTTCCAATTCATTTTCATCCAAAGGCGCACCTGAATCTCCTTCTACGCAACAAGCACCTTTACATTTGGAAAGATTACAAACGAACTCTTCTGAAAAGATTTCTTCCGAAATAATGGTATCTCCGATTTGAAACATCTTGTGTTTAACATTTTTTGATAACAAGCAAAGATAAGAGGATTATTTTGTTAATCGAAAAATTGGATTTTAAATTAAGAATCGGTGTGCTATTTACTAATCAAAACATCCTTAAAAAATCAATTTTCAAAACTAATTTCACAAACCCCATTAATCTTATCCGCATTGCTTATTTTTGTTCCCGAATGGAATCTTTATTACAACATATTGAATCGGTAGATGATTTACGCAAATTAAATCGCTCGGAATTGCCTCAATTGGCTAAAGAAATTCGGGAATTTATTTTGGATACACTTTCTGTAAAACCCGGTCATTTAGGTGCGGGTTTAGGTGTCGTAGAATTGAGTATTGCGTTGCATTATTTTTATAATACGCCCGAAGATTTATTGATTTGGGATGTGGGACATCAATCTTATCCGCATAAAATTTTGAGTGGTCGGAAATCTGATTTTTCTGCTTTGCGTCAACTCAATGGAATTTCGGGTTTTCCTAACCGGAGTGAGAGTGAATTTGATGTTTTCGGAACCGGTCATTCTTCCACTTCTATTTCAGCCATTATGGGAATGGCAATTGCAAATCAGTTGCAAAACAAATCCAATCAACATATTGCGGTTATAGGTGACGCATCCATTGCTTCGGGAATGGCATGGGAAGCTCTGAATCATTTGGGAAGTACAGATTTAGATGTTTTAATCATTTTAAATGATAACTCCATTGGGATTGACCCTTCTGTCGGAGCTTTAAAAGAACATTTTTTACAATTAACTCATGGTGGAAAATCTATTTTTGAGGATTTAGGTTTTCATTATAAAGGAATTTTAGATGGTCATGATTTTGGTGAATTATTTTCGGTTTTTGAAGAATTAAAGCCCATAAAAAAACCTAAACTTCTTCATTTGAAAACGATAAAAGGAAAAGGTTTTTTACAAGCAGAAAAAGATCAGGTAAAATGGCATTCACCGGGTTTATTTAACAAAAAAACCGGTGAAATTTCTGAAAAACCGACTTCTGAAAAAAGTTTTCAAAGTGTTTTTGGAGAAACTTTGATACAATTATTTTCAGAAAATAGGGATTTAATTGCTCTTACTCCTGCTATGTTGAGTGGAAGTAATTTGCTTTCTCTCAAAGAAAAATTTCCACAACGGGTATTGGACGTAGGAATTGCCGAACAACATTTGGTTACTTTGGCAGCAGGAATAGCCACCCAGGGAAAAGTTCCTTATGCCGTAGTATATTCCACGTTTTTACAGCGAGCTTATGACCAAATTATTCATGATGTGGCGTTACAGGATTTGCCGGTTGTGTTTTGCATTGACCGAGCCGGAATTGTAGGAACGGACGGTTCTACACATCACGGTTATTTTGATATTTCTTTTTTAAGAAGCATTCCTAATATGATTGTTTCGGCTCCTCAGACTGAAAAAGATTTTAAAAATCTATTGTTTACAGCGCAATTTACTTCTTCGCCCTTTTCTATTCGATATCCGAAAGGAGAGATTGAACCGCAGTTTACATCAATGGAAAAATTAGAAATTGGAAAAGCTATTCAATTAAAAAAAGGAAAAGAAACGGCTATTTTGACTTTTGGGTCAATCGGAACTAAGATTCAGGATATTTTAAGTGAAATCGATTCAAAAGAAAACTTCAGTCATTTTAAATTTTTGTTTTGCAAACCTTTGGATTTTGAATTATTGGATGAAATTTTTGCTGAACATAAAACAATTATCACCTTTGAAGACGGTATTTTGAAAGGAGGATTTGGTGATGCAGTTTTGGAATATGCACAAGAAAAAGAGTTCAAAGGAAAAATTATCCGAAAAGGCTATCCCGATAAATTCATTACACATGGAAGTATTTCGGAACTGGAAAAACAAATAGGATTAGATAAAGATTCCATAAAACATTTTTTGAGTAAATGATTTTTCATAAATAACAGAATTGATAACCAAAGCTTTATGGTTGTGTTTTTATTTTGGCACATTATTGGTAAGTAAGAGTTCGGTTTAATAAAAAAAAATAATATGAAAAATCTAAAATTATTTACAGCAGCGCTTTTTTTATTTGTAGGAACAAGTAGCCTCTTAGCTCAAGAGAGTCGAATGACTCAATCCGATAAAGAAACCAAAGTACGTTTTCAAAAAGAAAGAATGGATGTGGCAAAAATGGAAAAACTCAATCTTTCCGAAACTCAAAAAGAAGAAATAAAACAAATTAAATCCAAAAGAGTAGAGGAAAAGAAACAGGGAATTGAAAATTTACAGCGAATTAAAAAGGAGGAAAAAGAAGATATCAGAGCCGTTTTGACTCCTGAACAACAAAAGAAAATGGACGAAATGAAAACTCACAGACGAGGAAAATCGGACATGAAAAAAGGAGAAATGCACAAAAGAGGAATGAAAAAAGGAGTAAGAAGCTCTAAAACTCAATAAAAATAAAATTTAAATTGTTCCTGAATTCCCGTTTGATTTTAATTTAAAATTAAGCGGGAATTTTTATTTTATACAACAAACTAATCGTTTGAAGGGTTTATTTCTTTTTGATTCTCATAATTCTTTTTCCATTCAGAAAAAGCAATAATTGCTAAAACCGTGAATACCACATATTGAATGGACGTAATAAGTAAGCCTTTGTAAATGAACATTGGAATACAAATTGCATCACCGATAATCCAAAAAATCCAGTTTTCGATTCGCTGTTTTGCCATTAACCACATTCCTACCAGAAAGATTGCGGTAACAAAAACATCCAACCAATTTGCCCAATCTAAATGCGACCAACCTAAATCAACATTTTGAATCGAAAAACTATTATCAATCCAAGGTTTATAATAATAAATTGCCAAGATTAAAATCAAACTGAAGCTGAATAAAATTCCGGCAAAAAACCAGTCTTTTTTGGGAGTCCAATATACATTGACATGCACCGAATCGGTTGAGCTTTTAGACCAGAGAATCCATCCGTAAACACTCATTATGGAATAATAAACATTGATAATTCCATCACCAAGCAAACCAAATGTAAAGAGAATATACACGTAAATTGAAGTGGAAATCAATCCGGTCGGATATACCCAAATATTTCGTTTTAAGGACAAAAAAACACTGATAATACCTAAAACGGTAGCAATAATTTCCAATGAAATCTGCCAAGTTTCGTAGGTTTGGTAAGGTGCTGTGAGGGATTGAATAAATTCACTCATTTTTAATAAAAGATGCTTAAACTATTTTTGGATGAATAGTAGTGTAAATTAGCCTCCACTCATTTTTTAGTTTAATGATAAAGTACAAATATATACTTTTTGAAGATATTTGAGAGTTATAAAAAAATCTCCTCAAGGATTTAAGCTCTTGAGGAGACAAAGTTTGGTTTTTTTAAATTAAACCTGAAAGTTCAAAAGCTCTGATCATTCGGGGAATTCCCAATCCACCTCCTGAGCGAGGGAAGAAATCAAATGACAAAAAGTCTTCTAATTCTTCTTCCACACGGTCTTTTCCAAATAATTCAAATAGTTTTTCTGCATATTTTCCATCTTCGATGGTATAAAAAGCGTGACGTTGTTCTGCGGCATCGACGCTTCTTTCGGCTGAACCGATAGTTTCGATTCCATGGAGTAGTAGATCTACTTTGTTTGAGGTTTTT
>JAQVDG010000150.1 GCA_028698395.1 Weeksellaceae bacterium | reverse complement strand
TTTTAGGACTTGATTTGGGAACGACTTCTGTAGGATGGGCTTTTGTTCATGAAGCAGAAAACGAAAGTGAAGAAACGAAGATTATTAAACTTGGGGTAAGGATTAGTCAATTAGATAATTTTGACAAAGTTGATCAAAAGGGAAATGTATCAGAATCAAAAAATCCGATAAATGATTTTGCTAGTGGAAAAGGTTTGTCTCCTAACGCTGGTAGAACGCAAAAGAGAGGTGCGAGAAGAAACCTGCAACGGTTTAAGTTACGAAGAGATAACCTGATTGAGGTATTGAAGCAAAATAGAGTGATTAATGAAGATTTTGTGCCTGCGGAAATTGGTAAAAATTCAACTTTTAGAACTCTGGAAATTAGGGCGAAAGCAGCTTTGGAAAAAATATCAAAAGATGATTTTGCCCGTGTGTTGTTAACGATTAACAAAAAACGTGGATACAAAAGCAGCAGAAAAGCGCAAAATGAAGATGAGGGGCAGGCAATAGATGGTATGGCTGTGGCAAAGCGCTTATATGAAGAAAATTTGACACCAGGACAACTCTGCTTAAATCTGTTAAATAATGGGAAGAAAAGCTTGCCAGATTTTTATCGATCTGATTTAAATAATGAATTTGATAGGGTATGGAATTATCAAAGACAGTTTTATCCTGCTGTATTAAATGATGAGTTTTATAAAAATGTCCAAGGACAAGGACTTCAAAATACAAGAAAACTATTTTATTCAAAGCACAAAATTTATACTGCAGAAAACAAGGGGACTCGAGATCATAAAAAGTTGCAAGCATATATGTGGAGAAGTAAGGCAATTAGTGAAAGACTTGACATTAGTGAGGTTGCATTTGTTTTGTGTGAAATCAATAATGATCTGAATAAATCAAGCGGTTATCTTGGAGCTATAAGTGATCGAAGCAAAGAACTCTACTTCAATAATGAAACTGTAGGGCAGTATTTATACAAACAAATTAATTCAAACCCACATTCAAGATTAAAGGGTCAAGTGTTTTACAGGCAGGATTATTTAGATGAGTATGAAAGAATTTGGGAAATTCAGAAGCAATTTCATCCGGAATTGACAGAGGAGCTAAAAGAAGAATTAAGAGATATAATAATATTTTATCAGCGCAAACTGAAATCGCAAAAGGGATTGATAAGTTATTGTGAGTTTGAAAGTTATGACAAGGTAATTACTGTTGAAGATAAATCTAAAATTATTAAAATTGGTGCAAAAGTTGCGCCCAGATCATCGATGCTTTTTCAGGAATTTAAGATTTGGCAAATTTTATCAAATATAAAATTTAAGAATAAGATATCAAAAGAAGAATTTATTCTTGACTTAAAAACAAAGCAACAATTATTTGATGAGCTAAATATCAATGGCAGCAGAAAGGCTGAGGAGGTAGTAAAAATTTTAGGGTTGGATGTAAAAGAATGGGAGCTTAATTATTCAGTAATTGAAGGAAATCATACAAATAAAGCCCTATATGATGCATATATAGCTATGTTTGAGTTGGCGGGGCACGAGATCGATAGGAATAAATTGTCAGCCATTGAAATCAGAGATACTATTAGGAAATTTTTTACGCTGTCCGGAATCAAAACTAAATTACTTGAATTTGATGCACTTATTGATGGTCAGGAATTCGAAATACAGGATTCATATCAGTTATGGCATTTACTTTATTCCTATGAAGGTGACGATTCTAAAACTGGTAATGAGACATTGTATGAGTTGCTTAATGTCAAGTACGGGTTTAATCGAGAACAAGCAAAAATTCTGGCTAATGTAACTTTCCTAGATGATTATGGTGATTTAAGTTCAAAAGCTATACGGAAAATAATGCCATTTATTCAGGAAAACGGATATAGTGAGGCCTGTAAATTAGCTGGTTATAATCATTCATCAGCAGTAACAAAAGATGAAAATCTAAAAAGAGAGTTAAAAGAAAAGCTGGAGCTTTTACCTAAAAACAGTTTAAGAAATCCGGTTGTAGAGAAAATATTAAACCAAGTTGTAAATGTTGTTAATGCCATAATTAGGGATCCAGGGATGGGAAGACCTGATGAAATAAGAATTGAGTTGGCAAGAGAACTTAAGAAAAATGCAAAAGAAAGAGCTGAATTAACACTAGGTATTAATAAGGCAAAAGAAGAGCACGAAAAGATAAGAAAACTATTGAAATCAGAATTTGGGATTTTGAATCCAACCCGAAACGACATTATCAGGTACAAACTTTATCAGGAGCTGGAGCCCAATGGGTATAAAACTTTATATACTGAAACATATATTAATAGAGAAAAATTATTCTCTAAAGAGTTTGATATCGAGCATATTATTCCAAAGGCAAGATTGTTTGATGATAGTTTTTCGAACAAAACGATAGAAAAGAGACAAGCGAATATTGATAAAGGTGATGATACTGCGTATGATTATATTTACAGGGAATTTGGAGAGAAAGCTTGTTCGGATTATTCCACTAGAGTAGAATATTTGTACAAAAGCGGTAAAATTGGGAAGGCCAAGTTTCAAAAGTTGCTGAAAAAAGGAAATGAAATTGGTGAAGGTTTTATTGAACGTGATTTGCGCGAAAGTCAATATATTGCAAAGAAAGCTAAGGAATTGCTCTTAGAAATTTCGAGAAGTGTTGTTTCAACAACAGGAAGTATTACTGATAGACTTAGAGAGGATTGGGGATTAATAAATACGCTTCAGGAGTTAAACTTTGAAAAGTATAAGGCTGTCGGACTCATTGAATCAGTTGTAAGTAAAGACGGTGCTATTAAGGAGCGGATTGTGGATTGGTCAAAACGAAATGATCACAGGCATCATGCTATGGATGCGCTAACTGTTGCCTTTACAAAATCAAGCATCATTCAGTATCTTAACTATTTAAATGCCAGGAAAAATGAAAACCATAAACTTCATAGTAATATAATTGCTATTGAACAAAAAGTGACAATTAAAGAGGAGAAGGGGAAACGTGTTTTCAAGGCTCCAATGAATAACTTTAGAAAGGAAGCTAAACTGCAACTTGAAAATATATTGATTTCATTTAAGGCCAAAAACAAGGTAGTAACGAGAAATAGAAATAAGATAAAAGGAAGTAGCATTGTGCAAATCGTTAATACACCACGTGGGCAAATGCATAAAGAGACGGTCTATGGTAAATCAAATTATTATGATACAAATTACATTAAAGTTGGACCATCTTGTAATGAAAAAACATTGAGTAAGGTTGCCAATAAAAAATATCGTGAAGCCCTTCTAAATCGATTAAATGAATTTGACAATGATCCCAAGAAGGCTTTTGGAGGAAAAAATTCATTAGCTAAAAATCCTGTTTATTTTGCAAAAGATGGAATGGTGCCGGAGAAGGTTATGATTGTAAATTTAGCTGAAAAGTATACAATAAGAAAAGATGTTGATTCTGAATTGGTTGTTGATAAAATTGTTGATCATAAGGTACGTAGAATTTTGAGAGACAGGTTAGAAACATTTGGAAATGATCCGAAACGTGCATTTACTGATCTGGATAAGAATCCAATATGGTTGAATGAAGAAAAAGGAATTTCAATAAAAAGAGTTACAATTAGTGGAGTAAGTAATGCTGAAGCACTCCATTTTAAAAAGGATCATTTAGGAAATTACATTTTTGATTCAATGGGGAATAAAATACCGGTTGATTTTGTTAGTACCGGAAAAAATCATCATGTTGCTATTTATCAAGATGAAGAAGGAAATCTGCATGAAGAGGTTGTTTCATTTTATGAGGCTGTAGCAAGAGTAAACGAAGGTGTGCCAATTATTAAGAAAAACCACGAAAATGGTTGGAAGTTTTTGTTTACAATGAAACAAAATGAAATGTTTGTGTTTCCGTCTCCAGATTTTGTTCCATCTGAAATAGATTTACTGAATCCCGATAATTATCATTTGATCAGTCCACATTTGTTTAGAGTACAGACGATTTCTGTAGTCAAATATGGAAATAACACTATAAGAGATTTCAAATTTAAGCATCATTTGGAAACATCCTCAACAGAGGATAAAAGTTTAAAAGGAATCACATATCATCAAATCAAAAGTCTTGAGCCATTAATAAGTATTGTAAAGGTGAGAATTAATCATCTTGGAAAGATAGTTTCTTTTGGTGAATACTGATCAATTAAAACATTTATTTGGTGGAAAGTAATAAAAGCTGTAAATTATAGTAGGATTTGATTTGTTGTTATTTAGGTAATATTTTTCTTGAGAAAAAAATGATAAAACGCACCTTATATTTTGGTAATCCCGCTTACCTGAGCTTAAAAAACAAGCAGTTGATTATCAGATTGCCTGAAGTGGAGAAGAACGAGTCCTTACCAGCAGGTTTTAAAAGAGAAGCTTCCGGGAGTGTTCCGATCGAAGACCTGGGTTTTGTGATTCTGGATCATCCGCAGTTGGTTTTGACCCATGCCCTGATGATGGCTTTGATGGCCAATCATGTGGCAATCATTTCCTGCAACAGCTCGCATTTGCCTGATGGCTTGATGCTGCCACAGGAAACACATTCTATTCAAACAGCCCGGACAAGGGCACAATTGGAGGCTTCGGAACCCTTAAAAAAGAACCTTTGGCAACAGACTGTGCAAGCTAAAATTACCAATCAAAAGCTATTGCTGGCAGCAGAAGGTGTGCCCATTGAAAATATGGCTTATTGGCAAAAAAGTGTAAAAAGTGGTGATACCGAAAACCACGAAGGAAGGGCATCAGCTTATTATTGGGCAAATATTTTTGGTATGATTCCTGACTTTAAACGCAGCCGCGAAGGTTCACCTCCCAATAATCTGCTCAATTACGGTTACGCCATTTTGCGGGCAGTAGTGGCGAGGGCTTTGGTAAGCGCCGGTCTGCATCTGGTTCTGGGTATTCATCACCGGAATAAGTACAACAGTTATTGTCTGGCTGACGATCTGATGGAACCCTATCGACCGGTAGTGGATAAACTCGTGTTAGCAATTTTAAAAGGAATGCAACATAAAGATTATTTTGAACCAGAGGATTTTGAATTAACAACAGAACTTAAAAAGCAGTTTTTAATGATTCCGGCAATGGACGTATATATAGAGAGTATAAAATCACCCCTGATGGTAGCTGCACAACGAACAGCTGCCTCGCTGATCAGGTGCTTCGAAGGGAGCAGTCGTAAGCTGATTTTGCCTGTAATCAGCTAAGTGGTTGGGAAATTATTATGCACGAACGTTTTAATCAATATCGTATTTTGTGGGTACTTGTATTTTTTGATTTGCCTACCGATACCAAAGCAGAGCGTAGGATAGCTACAAAATTCAGAAAGAATTTGCTGGATGATGGTTTTACGATGTTCCAGTTCAGTATTTATTTGCGCCATTGTGCAAGTCGCGAGAGTGCCGAAGTGCATGTGAAACGTGTGAAAAATCGATTGCCCGAAAAGGGTCATATTGGTATATTAACCATTACTGATAAACAGTTTGGTATGATGGAATTGTTTCATGGCAAGAAAGAAGAAAAGCCAAATCCGGGGCCTCAGCAACTAGAACTTTGGTAATCAGAAATAAAAAAGCCAGCCCAAATATGGGTTGGCTTTTTATTCACAGCTAATTTTTCTGATCTAAAATTTGACTTATGACATTCATATCCAGCTATTTGATTAGGGGTATGCTGTGCGACAAGAAGTCAAAGATACAATTTGAAAGCAATTCACAACATTGATTCAGCATCAAAATAGCCGTGTCCGGCTGTGCGACAAGAAGTCAAAGATACAATTTGAAAGCAATTCACAACCGGATTGTTCGGTACTGTGCAATAT
>JAQVDG010000149.1 GCA_028698395.1 Weeksellaceae bacterium | reverse complement strand
AAACAGTAAACGCCCAAAACAAGCCCGAAAAACAGATACGAACAAGTGTATAAGTCGTTAAATATCAAAGAAAAAGAGGGCAAAAAACTATTTTTTCCGTTACCTGCAATCAGTTACAAGAAAACAAAAAACGATATGAACAGAAACATTTTTACTCCGCTCTCGGCGCAGATAAAAACCATTGATAAGCAATTTAGAAACTTCACGCAAAAACGAGCCTCTGTAATTACCTTTTGGATAAAAACACAAGGCTTGCGTAAGGCTCAATACTTGGCGGGACACAGCGCAATAAGCACCACAGAAAAGTATGTAGCCAATAATTTAGACAATTTAATAGACGATATAAACAAGTTACACCCTTTTTAATGAATGTTAGTTACAAAGCAATAATCGCCGAATATGTTACTTGGCTTGAAACGCTCGGCTTCTCTGACGGAATGGTATACGATTACAAGTTTCGCCTGTATGATTTTTTTGAATGGCTTGAAAGCAGACAGATACAAAGCATAAATCTATTAACCAACAGGCATATAACCGAATACCACGCCTATTTAGAAACCCGCCAAAACAAGAAAATCAAAGGGCGTTTATTAAGTGCCTCGCACCTCAATCATAACTTTTTGGCTAATGATAAACTTTTGGAGTTCTTGCACCAATACGGTGTATCAAATGCGCCTGTTCCTGCCAATTACCGTATGAAAATGGACGAGTAGGAACGGATAAACAAAATCGAAGTGCTTACACAGGAAGAAATAAAAACGTTATACAACACTATACCGAATACTTATACCCGCTTTCTGTTTGCAGAACGGCAGGTAAAACAATATGAATTAAGATTGATTTTTGACCTTTATTACGCTTGCGGTTTGCGCCTCTCGGAAGGCTATAAACTAAAAATCCAAGACATTGATTTTGATAAAAAACGTTTTTGTGGAACAGGGAAAAAACTACAAAGACCGCATAATACCGATGAGCGCAGGCGTTTACAAAGAGTTGCAGGATTACGTTTATAACTACCGCCACAGCCTTAAATTAAAACACAACCGCCTGTTTGTAAGCAAAAAAGGAACATTACACTACAAACTCAAATACCTGCAAAAAATTTGCACAGACGAATCAATAAAGGCAAAACGCCTATCCCTGCACGTCAGACTGCGCAAAAACCACCTTCATTTCTGAAACATTATTTTTCAACCTAAGCTAAGAAAAACCTTTCTTTTTACTTGGATGAATGCGCTAAAATACTTATCTTTATGCAGTTAATAAAGAACAGTCCTATGCACCACGTAACAAGCGAACCCCGGAATCAAATACAATTTTACTGTTTGGATCAACTGGTGGAGCCCGACAGTTTTGTGCGCATTATCGATTTTTTTGTTGATAGTATCGATTTGAAAAGTTTCGGCTTTAAGCATGTTACACTAAAGAGTGAAGGTCGTCCACCGATTCATCCTGCTCAATTGCTTAAATTGTATATTTACGGATATCGTTATGGTGTTCGTTCTTCTCGCAAATTAGAGCGGGAAGCCCGGCTCAATATCGAAGCCCGTTGGCTGTTGGGCGAAATAGTACCCTCGAATAAAACCATTGCCATTGATTCATTCAAGGTTCGTGCACAAAACTCGCTGAAGAACAACTACAATCAGGGCAAGATAGATCGTCACCTTGATTATATTGATACCCGGATACGGGAATATGAGAACGCTTTAGATCAGTCGGACAGTGAAGAAGAAAAAGCTGAATTGTCAGAGAAGATCAAGACACAGAAAACCCGCAAAAGCAAATATGAGGGACTTGAATCACAGCTTAAAGCAACAGGTAAAGAACAAATCAGTACGACAGATAAAGATGCTCAATCAGTAGTTCTTCACCGTCACATCACCCAGGTGGGCTACAATGTGCAGGCTTCGGTAGATGCCAAGAATAAGCTGATAACGCATTTCGACACGGGTAGTGTAAACGACACCAATGCATTGGCCTCGGTTGCCATTGAAACCAAAGAAAACCTTCAGGTCGAGACGATGGATGTATTGGCCGACAAGGGTTATCATACCGGTGAACAAATACATGCATGCGAACAGAACGGCATCACCACTTATGTATCGCCCAAAGAATCGGCATCAACTAATCCGGATATATTTCCGGTGTCACAGTTCATTTACAATCCGGAAGCCGACACTTATACCTGTCCGGCAGGAGAAACACTCAGAACCAATGGTACCTTCTACACGCACAGCAGCAAAGGATATAAGTCGGCATACCGGTTTCAGCGCTACAACAACGTAGCTGCCTGCAAAATCTGCCCGATGCAAAAAAAATGTACCACCAGTAAGAAAAATGGTCGCAACATCGACCGAAGCGAATATGCTTCCCTGATGGAGCAAAATGCCGAACGGGTAAACCAAAACAAAGACTATTACAAACAGCGCCAGCAATTGGCCGAACACCCTTGGGGAACGATAAAGCGACAGCGTGGCTTCGACCACGTGCTTACGCGTGGCAAGACAAAGGTGTTGGGCGAAGTAAGTTTGGTTTTCATCGGCTACAACCTGACCCGTTGTGCCAATATCGCAAATGGATTTGAGAAGTTTAAACAACTTATAAATAGCTATATAGACGCCTTTTGTCGTGTTTTTGTGCCTCAGAAGGCTTATTTTAAGCCATACTGTGATGTCGAAATCTCAATACCTGCTTTTCTTTCACAATGACAGGATGTTAAATATTCAGCCTTGTATAATGCTGTGAAATGAATATTTTACTACTTTTGGAAAAATTTGGGAGTTGTTGCGCAGACTCCCGTTACTTGCAATGCTAATGGGACAGCAAAAACTTGAAAATGAAGTAATAAAATAGAAATGGCAATTACGGACAAGACACGAAAAACACTTTGGGCGCGTTCTGGCAACATCGGCAACCCCCAACATTGATAATTTTCCTGTAAAAAGCGCAGCACGTCACACCGTGGTTGGCAAATGGAGAGTTGCATTATTTGGTGAAGATAAATGGCACTATGAAACAATTAAAAGCAGGCGTAGATTAGGTGCAAAACTATATGATTTTGATTATATCGTTTACAAAAAATCTGGTTTTTCTTCAAAAGTCCAACATAATGAAACTTGATTCAAAACGTGGGTACAGGTTAAATCATGGGATAATGGAATGACAATTGGTTGGAAAGACATGATTTTTAAAGTTAAAATGCCAGGTCTGGAGAAATGGCAGAAACCAACAAATCTTAGTACTGTTAAAAGCGCAAAATACACTGAATATGTTACAAGTGTTGATTTCTCTAAAACACCTTTAGCTGTTGGTAATGATGCGCTAACAATTGTGATTCCATTCAGTGGTGAAAAAGGTTTCTCATATGCTGACCTGCAAAAAATGATATAAAAATTTGCAGCTAAGAAATTAGTATCTACTCTTAATAGTGCTCGCACAAAAGCAAATGGCTTTATGGTAGATGTTCCATCACAAGAAATCAGATACATTTATAGTGCATCAACAGAAAAATGGGAAAAGGTCCTGAATTAAACCAGGTTTTTCCGAGTGATGGTGTTAGTGTTAAAATTTTTGCTGGAAATGCTGGAAATTTTTTGTATTACATGCAAAAGCAATGACGGCATCAATGAACATGAAAAATTTCAAATTTATTTCAGGAATGACTAATGCCTACACCGACAATGACAATGAGGGATATATTGTGTATGCCGAGAAGCTTTTGTAAAATCCGCACTTCGGATTTATGTCCATGTGTAATCGAAAGTCACAACTTGATTTATGTTTTTCACTAATTCAAACTTCTACCAGTTTATCGGGGGCTTACTCTTTCCCCAGGCAATCGGTTCCGTTCAACATGTTTTATTCTCAATTGTCGTTAATAGATGAAATGGTAGTAAATGTGTTTGAAATTTACGATTTTTTCAATAACTTTGGCATTTGAAATTATAAGCTAGGATGTTATATGTCATATTAAGAAAGGACAAAGAGCCTTTTGCGCCATTCATTACAACTATACCGAGAGTCAAAAAATAAAAACACTAAAAAAGAACCTGAAATTATGACGTTTACCAGAACAATTAAATTATTACAACTCCTACATGAACTTATATCAGAGGAGAGAACAGACACGCCGGAAAGACTAGCCAAGAAACTTAGTATTAGCCGAGCAAGTTTGTATTTGCTACTTGACGATTTGAAGAAAAATAATCTGCCAATTACTTATTCGAGAAAAAAGAAAAGTTTCATTTATACTAAAAAAGTGAACATGAAACTTGACTTTGAACTTGAAATTATAGAAAGTGAACATGATTTAAGTAAGATTGATGGTGGTTTTGTGGCTTACAAGCTTCCGTCTAAACATATGAACGGAAGGAGTTTTATATTTGCGCCATATTTGCAAATATAAGAGTCAGCTCACAGGCTTTAAGTTGTGGCAAAAATAGATTTACATTTTACTAAAAAAGAAAATGAAAAACTTTGATGTAAACACGTATGGCGTTCAGGAAATGAATGTAGAGGAACTGAGAGAAACTTATGGTGGCTCTGTCTATAAATCTATTGTCAAATTTCTTGAATTTCTAGGAGTAGTCGAGATTGCTGAAGCATTTGTTGAGGGTTTCTCTGCAGGGGCTCAACAAGGTTATAAAGATCAGCAAAAAAAATAACACATTAAAAAAAACACAGACAATCATGAATGAAAGATATGAGGACTTACCCATTGAATTAAGTTACGATGAGATGATACGTATTCAGGGAGGTGGAATACTTTCTGAATTTGTTAATGCTGTCAAATCCGCTGGACAAGTAGTTGGATATGGAGTTGGATATGCCGTAGGGATTGTAAAAGATTTTGTTACAAGTGGAAGTTCTGCCGCGAATGAAACACTGATGAATTGTATCTAATCCCAACTGTCAATGGTAGTTTTGTCAATGAAAATAATCCTAAAAGTTGTAGTCGTAACATTTTAGGATTATTTTTTCATTCAAATTAAAATAAATGATTAAAATATATTCCTATCTATACAAAAGTCATACATTTAAAATTATTTTGTATGCAATCGGCAGCACTCTTGTTGTGAATATTTTTTTCGTTATATTATTTATGTTGTTTAATGTCAACACAGACGAAAGTTTTAATACGTATGATACCGGTTTTTTAGATTTTTTGCTAATTGTATTGTTAGCTCCGTTTTGTGAGACTTTCATTTTTCAATATATGCCTTTAAAGCTGACTTCATATTTTTATAAAAAGAAGACAAATGTATTTTTTTATACAATAATTGTTTCATCTGTATTGTTTGGTTTAATGCATTTTAAATCAATACAATATATGTTGATTGCTTTTTTTTATGGATTAATCTGGTCATTCAGCTGCTTTATATTCTTTCGTAGGAAACAAAATCCGTTTTTATACACCACCTTCATTCATTCAATATATAATTTTATTTTGTTTGTGCTTACAGTTTTTATAGGGGATTAAATATTTGAATAAACTTATGCCTCAACTCTTCCCTCCTGAAATTATTGAAAATACTGTCGAGTGTTATCATGCTCAGATCAATACAAAGAGTAAAGTCATTTATGGTATAATCCTTATAATGAATGCGCTTATTTTTATATCATTACCAATAGTTTATGTGGATGTCAGTTCGCAAAGCCGTGGTATAATTCGTTCGCCTGACGAGAATACTATGATTCAGTCGGCTTTGTTTGGTGAAGTGGTATCGTACCGGATGCAAGAAAACCAAACCGTACAAAAAGGCGATACACTGATTGTTCTGAACTCCGATAAATTGAATGAACAAATGAAACTTGCCCATAATAAAATGCAAGAAAATCACATTTTT
>JAQVDG010000148.1 GCA_028698395.1 Weeksellaceae bacterium | reverse complement strand
TACATAAATTTACCAATGATATCCGTTTGTTGCAAAATTTAAAAGAAATCGAAGAACCGTTTGAGAAATCACAAATCGGTTCATCAGCGATGGCATATAAACGAAATCCTATGCGCAGTGAACGGATTTCCGCTTTGGCAAAATTCGTAATTTCATTAGCGAGCAGTCCGGCAATGGTGGCTTCAACCCAATGGTTTGAACGTACATTAGATGATTCAGCCAACAAACGTTTGAGCATTCCACAATCATTTTTGGCAATTGATGCAATTTTGATTATTTGGAACAATATTTTGGACGGAATGGTGGTATATCCAAAGGTGATTGAAAAACATATTCTTGATGAACTTCCGTTTATGGCAACCGAATACATCATTATGGAAGGCGTAAAGAACGGCGGCGACCGTCAGGAATTACATGAACTCATTCGCGAGCACAGTATGGAAGCAGCCAAACAAGTTAAAATGGAAGGAAAAGCCAATGATTTAGTGGAACGAATCTTAGCAGATGAACGCTTTAATATTGATAAAGAAAAATTGCAACAGGTTTTAGACCCGAAAAATTTTATTGGTTTTGCACCAATTCAAACCAAAGAATTTCTTGCCGAACAGGTTCAACCGATTTTGGACAGAAATAAAGATTTGATAGGATTAGAAACAGATTTGAAGGTTTAGGTTAAAGATTCAGAAACCGGATTTCAGGTAATTCAAATTCTCGCTCCAACATTCTTTTAAATTTATCAGCAAGTTCTTGTAGTTCTTTGTTGAGAGAAAGCATTTTGTCTGCTTTTTCAATAAAGGGTTGTTGGGTTTCCTTATTTGCCCTTTTTATTGGCAATTCCTTTAATTGAAATCCCTTAATTTTTGGAAATAATTTTTTCCCATCTGAAAATTTTGAAATCCAATAGTTTTTTAAAAGTTTTGATGTCAAATATACAAAATCTTGTAACAACAAATAAATAAGTTTACATTTAAAACACTAACAGTCAAATGGTTAAGCATCAATTAAGGAGCGACTAATTATAGTATTGTATTTTTATTTTATGCACCACATCCACCACCGTTTACATCTTTTATGATTTCTTGTTTTTCTATATCATAAACAATAAATCTTACACTTTCACAACCGTCTATCACTATAAAGGGTTTGTTTTTAAGTTCTTTTAAGTCCTTTCCTATTAACGACTTATGAATGAGTTTTACTAACAAATACTCTTTCTCATCAATTTTTTTCGAATAGTATTGTCTATAAAACTCTGAATAATACCCCGATACTTTTTCTTTCAGTTTAGTTTCGAAACATTCGACATCGTTTACGGTAGGATTTAAATAGTTATTGTCATTAAATATATCCGCTCTCAAAATATATCCCTCCACTCCATTTTTTTGGTAATATTCTTGACCTAATAAAATAGAAGGCAAAACAAATAGGAAATTAAATAAGTACTTCATATTAATTTATTTTTAAGGACAGCCACCTGCAGATTGCTGTTGCTGGATGTAATTATAATAACTGATGTATAACAAATATATGATTTTCCGTATTTAGGTTTTAAATTAATTTCTATATTTGCAATATGCTGTTTGTGAAAACGACATTGAAAATATTGGTAGTATCAATTTTATTTCAAACCATTCAGCAAAATCCCATCAAAATTGAACTGAGAATTTAGTTTACAATGAATTATCGGGTAATTCCGGAAGAAAAATATAAGTTTTATTTTCATAATCCATTTGACAATAATAATGTTGTAATCCATTGCTAACCATCAAATAATCCGATTTTAATTGCATATTATAACGAGCAATTTGGTCAAAAACAGCTTGATTAATTGCAACAGAAGGAGCTTTGCATTCCACGATTAAAAATGGCTTTTCTTTCTTAAAAACAACCAAATCCGCTCTTTTTTTTAATGAATTAATGACTACTTCAACCTCTGAATTAATACTTGATTTGGAATAATTTTTTGATTGAATTAAAAACTGAATACAGTGTTGTCTCACCCATTCTTCGGGAGATAATTGCAACCATTTTTTTCGAATCGGACAAAATATATAATCAATTTCGTCCTTTTGTTTCAAACGAAATTGGTAATTTTCGGGAAAATTTAAACGTATTAATTCAATTGAATTCATGAGCCAAGCCAATCAAGTCATCAAAGATATAAAAAACAAAAAATTACATCCGATTTATTTTTTGTCGGGCGATGAACCGTTTTATATTGATTTAATTTCAAAAACCATTGAAGATGAAGTTTTAACAGAAGATGAAAAAGCGTTTAACCAAAATATTATTTATGGAAATGATGTAGAAATTGACGATGTGATTGCAATGGCAAAACAATATCCGATGGGCGCAGAACGTCAGGTTTTGATTGTAAAAGAAGCACAGCATTTAACGAAAAAAATCGAACAGTTGGAATCGTATGCTGAAAATCCACAAAATTCTACAGTTTTGGTGCTGAATTATAAAGGAAAAACCTTAGACAAACGAAAAAAACTTTATAAAAGTATTCAAAAATCGGGTTTGGTTTTGGAGTTTAAAAAACTATATGACAATCAATTACCTGTTTGGATTCAAACAGTTTCCAGTGAATTGGGTTTAACTTTGAGTACAAAATCCCAATTTTTGTTGGCTGAATTTTTAGGAAATGATTTAAGTCGGATTTACAATGAATTACAGAAATTAAAAGTCATTGTAAAAGATGGAAAAATTACGCCGGAAGTCATTGAACAAAACATCGGAATCAGTAAAGATTATAATAATTTTGAGTTGCGAAATGCAGTCGAGACAAAAGATGCTGCTAAATCATTGAAAATTGCTAAATACTTTGGTGAAAATCCGAAAGACAATCCGCTGATTGTAACTTTAATTATTCTGCACCAAGCATTTGCTAATATTATTTTGTATCATGTTTTACAAGATAAATCTCAAAATAATGTGGCAAAAGAAGTTGGAATTTCTCCTTTTTTTGTTAAAGATTTAGTCATTGCCGCCAAAAATTATCCATTAAAAAAAGCCACTCGAATTATTTCATTGCTTCGCGAAGCCGATGCAAAAAGTAAAGGAATCGGCTCTAATACAAAAGATGTTGAAATTCTGAATGAATTATTAGTGAAAATTTTGACAATTTAAAACTTATTCATAAAGCGTTCCCCGATGCGGACGCAAAGCATCACGAACTTCAATCATTTCTCCTTCTTCCACTACCATAAAAGCAATGGAGTGCATTTCTTCCAAATGTTCCGAACCGGTAATATTAGTATTTAATTGATGGGTTTGAATAAATTCTTCCAAATGATGAACGTGATGTTCTGCAGTTTTTCGGGCATCCATTCCGTGGAAATCCCAAATTAATTTTATTTTTCTTTCCATGAAGCAAAAATAAACTGTTTTTTAACGTATTTGCTCTTTTATGGAAAATTAAATACTTAAATATCCTTTTTTGTTAAGAAAAGTTATTTGATAAAAGCTTTTTAACAGGAGAAGATTAAATCTTTTCTCTTTTTCGTACCTTTGGCGGTTAAATGAAAAAAGCAATTTCTACATACGACCCTAAGGAATTTATCATCATAAAAGGTGCAAAACTCCATAATTTAAAAAATATAGATTTGGCAATTCCCAAAAATAAATTGGTTGTGATTACCGGTTTGTCAGGTTCGGGAAAATCCTCTTTAGCATTTGATACGCTTTATGCAGAAGGCCAGCGTCGTTATGTGGAAAGTTTATCTTCTTATGCCCGTCAGTTTTTGGGAAAATTGGATAAACCACAAGTGGATTATATCAAAGGAATTGCACCGGCAATTGCCATTCAACAAAAAGTAATCAGTACCAATCCTCGCTCTACAGTTGGGACAACGACTGAAATTTATGATTATTTAAAACTTCTTTTCGCTCGAATCGGGAAAACCTATTCGCCGGTTTCCGGTGAACTTGTTCAAAAAGAAAGTGTGAGCGATGTGATTGATTTTATTCAGTCGTTGGAAGAAAATTCTCAATTGCTGATTTTGTCACCCTTGCACAACACAGGAACACGTTCGTTTGGCGAATTCTTAACTATTTTGCAGCAACAAGGATTTTCTCGTGTGGAAATTGATGGAAATCAAGCAAAAATTGAGGATTTAATCGAATTTAACTTTGAACCTAAAGAACAAGCAAAAGTCCGACTGATTATCGACCGGATTTCTACTCAAAATGATGAATCTTTTTATCATCGTTTAGCTGATTCCATTCAGACTGCTTTTTTTGAAGGAAAAGGAGAATTGATTGTAAAAAATAATGAAAATCAGGAAGAGAAAACTTTTTCCAATCGTTTTGAACTCGATGATATAATGTTTAACGAACCGAATATTCATTTTTTTAGTTTTAATAATCCGTATGGAGCTTGTCCAACTTGCGAAGGCTATGGAAAAGTCATTGGAATTGATGAAAATTTAGTGATTCCCAACAAAGCTTTGTCGGTTTATGAAGACGCTGTGGTTGCTTGGAAAGGCGATAAAATGAGTGAATGGAAGAATTATTTTATAAAAATTGCATCCAAGAAAGATTTTCCAATTCATAAACCCTATTTTCAATTGACCGAAGAACAAAAAGATTTTCTTTGGCAAGGCGACAAAGATTGGGAAGGAATTGAAGGATTTTTTAAAATGGTTGAATCCAATAGTTATAAAATTCAATACCGCGTGATGCTTTCCCGTTATCGGGGAAAAACAAAATGTTCTACTTGTAAAGGAAAACGCTTACGAAAAGAAACTTTTTGGGTAAAAATAAATGAAAGAGCCATTCAGGATTTGGTGGATTTGCCTTTGGATGAATTGAAAGTGTTTTTTAAGGAATTAAAATTAACAAAATACGAAGAGAAAGTAGCCCGAAGAATTTTATACGAAATTCGGAGTCGTTTGGAGTTTCTGATGGATGTCGGATTGAGTTACTTAACACTAAATCGTGCGTCTAATACACTTTCAGGAGGTGAAAGTCAGCGAATTAATTTAGCAACATCTTTGGGAAGCAGTTTGGTAGGTTCTATGTATATTTTAGATGAACCTTCAATTGGATTACATTCCAAAGACACTGAACGTTTGATTTCCGTATTAAAAAAATTGCGTGATTTGGGTAATACCGTAATTGTTGTAGAGCACGATGAAGATATTATGAAAGCTGCCGATTACATCATTGACATTGGACCGGAAGCCGGAACAAACGGAGGAGAAGTAGTGTTTGAAGGAAATTATAAAGAATTGTTGAAATCCAATACATTGACAGCGAATTATTTGAATGGAAAAATGAAAATTGAAGTACCAAAGCACAGAAATCCATTCAAAAATTATATTGAAATAAAAGGCGCAAGAGAAAATAATTTGAAAAATATTGAGGTTCGTTTTCCTTTGAATACTTTAACTGTAATTACAGGTGTCAGCGGTTCGGGAAAAAGTACTTTGATGAAAGATATTTTAACGCCTGCCATTCAGCGTAAATTCGATGTTTTTGGTACAAAAATCGGAGAATTTGATGAATTAAAAGGAGCCATTCATCTTTTGCATTCTATTGAATTGATTGACCAAAATCCAATCGGGAAATCGTCTCGTTCCAATCCGGTTACTTATGTAAAAGCTTACGATGATATCCGGAATTTATTTGCCAAACAAAAAGCAAGTAAATTAATGGGATTTCAGCCTAAACATTTCTCTTTTAATGTGGACGGAGGTCGTTGTGATACTTGTAAAGGCGATGGAACTTTAACCATTGAAATGCAATTTATGGCTGATGTAGAATTGGAATGTGAAACATGCCATGGTACTCGATTTAAAAAGGAAATCTTAGAAGTGAAATTCCACGGAAAAAATATTTCGGATATTTTACACATGACAGTGGATGAATCTATAGAATTATT
>JAQVDG010000147.1 GCA_028698395.1 Weeksellaceae bacterium | reverse complement strand
CATTTTAGCTTCTTTAAAACATAATTTTTTTTTGGAAAAGGTATTGCAGATATAAAAAGAAGATTTATCTTTGCACCGTCAAAAACAGAGACACGTTCAGTAAAGCAATATTGGTCCGGTAGTTCAGCTGGTTAGAATACATGCCTGTCATCTCGTCACGGGTGACGAGACGAGTTCGAGGCTCGACCGGATTAAAATTATGTTGAAGTCGTTCTTTTTTGAAATATTGGTCCGGTAGTTCAGTTGGTTAGAATACATGCCTGTCACGCATGGGGTCGCGAGTTCGAGTCTCGTCCGGACCGCAAAAGGGGGTTTAAAAACCCCCTTTTTTTATGCTTTAAACTTGGGAAACAAGCATTTTGCAAAAATGCTTAAAATTCTTTTCTCCAAAAAAACCCTTAAAATTTTCTACCCAGTTTCTACCCGCTATTGGCTTGTTCGATTGATAGGTTATATATTTGCACTAACCTTTTTAATCCCAGATTAGACATTAGAAGTTCTGCGAACTAATGGCTTAGCTGGGTTTAACCCTCCCGATGAATCGGGACAAGCTGATTTAGAAAAACTATATTTGTAATCATTTATGATTGCAAATTTTTAGTTTTTCTTCATCGGTTTGTCATCATAACATTCAATTAATCCGTGTATTAACAGTATCGTTTTCTTATGGCGGTCATTAGAAAAAAACGCTAATGACAAATTTGGGTTAATCAGTTCAGTATGGAGAAAATGCTACTAAAAGCAGTGCACAACCGTAAAGGTAAGTTGGCAAATAGTTCTTTAAGCCTAAAGGTTGAAAAGCAAAAGCGAGCCTTACCGAAATAAGACCCGCTTTTGGGAGGCTCGGGACGCATCCCAAACCAATGCAAAGGTAATTTAAAGTTATTTCAAAGTCAAATGACCTAAAATGCCAAAGGCGCAAACTCATTTCTGAGTTAACGCCTTTGAGGTCCGTCCGACCCTCAAGTCCGACAACACAAATGTACTGCAACCTTTACCAAAATGCAAATGGCTTCATTTATCGAATAGCCAAATATTGTTGCTTCCCTGGTCAAATGTGTAAAAAGCAAAAACGAGCCTTTCCGAAATAAGACCCGCTTTTGGGAGGCTCAGGACGCATCCCAAACCAATGCAAAGGTAATGTAAAAATATTTCAAAGTCAAATGCTCAATAATGACCAAAGCGAAGCACTTTTATAAGCACTTCGCCTTGGCGGTTGCCCGACTCGCAAGCCCGACACCACAAATATACTGCAAGATTTACCAAAATGCAAATGGCTTCTCAACTAAAGCACTATTACTCCCACTCATCCCTAAGTTTCTTTTGAAGTTCCAAAGGTTCTATATCCTGAAAGCGAACCTTACCCATATTATTTCTTAAGTTCAGTTTCTTTTTTTTGGAACTAAGCCTTTCCAACTCTTTATCGAGTTGCTGCCTTGTTGAAGATCGTTTAACTTGAATTGTTAAGCCCATAGCATCTGTTTTTTGCAAATATAGCGATAATAAAAAAAAGTACTTATATTTAACCGTAAGTTACCGCCAAGTGTTGAAGAAATCCCAGATAATCAGACAATTTGCTGCTGAAAGACTGAAAAGAGAATCGATTAGAATAAAATGACAGCCCACGCACAAAACAGCACATTTGCAAACCGCACAACCCGACACACAACCAAAGTTTGCAAAAGAGCTGTTTTCTTGCCGACACACCACTTGATTGTCCAAAAAAAATAGAGTAAATATTGATTCGAGTTTGATTTTTTTGTATTTTTGTCAAAATATGACAAGAAAATAATTGCAAGACAAATGAAAGAAACATTTGGAGAATATGTAAAAAGATTGAGGACAGAAAACAATCTGACTTTAACTCAACTTGCAGCACAACTTGATATGGACTCAGCAAATCTCAGTAAAATTGAGAATGGCAAACGTGATTTTGACGAAAAGAGGTTGATTAAACTTGCTAATTTTTTCAATTTAAGCATTGACAAACTTAAAACAGAATTTTTTAGCGATTTAATTGCCAAGAAGATTTATCAAACCAAATATTGCCACAAAACATTGTTGCTTGCAGAAGAAAAAATCAAGTATTTACAACAAAAACAAATCAAACAAGGAACTTTAAATCTATAGGAATATGAATAAAACATTTGACATTACTGAAACTATTGATTATTTCGAAGAGCCTCAACTCTTAATAGATTTTAAGACCAAACTTGTAAAAAAAGAAAGAAAAGCCATAAAAACCCTAAAAGTTGTTTCATTATTCAGCGGTTGTGGAGGTTTGGATTTAGGTTTTACAGGAGGGTTTTCTTTTAGAAATAAGTATTATAAAAAGAATAATTTCAGAATTGAATTTGCAAATGATATTGACCAAGCTGCCGAATATGTTTACAATTCAAATAAATCATTTTTCAATAATCACACTCTGCATCGTAATGACATTAAAAACATTGATGAAAAAAGTATTCCTGATTTTGATTTGCTAATAGCTGGTTTTCCCTGTCAGCCATTTTCAAATGCTGGTTTAAGGAAAGGTATAAATGACGAAAGAGGAAACTTATTTGAAGAATGTGAAAGAATTTTGAAAGAAGGACTAACTAGAGAGAATAAGCCTATTGGTTTTATTTTTGAAAACGTTAAAGGGATTATGTCTTCGAGAATGCCAGATGGAACTTCTATTCCTGACGAAATCGTAAAGCGCACAGAAAAACTAGGTTTTAAAACCAATTATAAATTATTAAAAACATCAAATTATGGTGTTCCTTCTAATCGACAAAGGCTTATTATTGTAGGTATAAGAAAGGATTTAGGCTATTTTGATTTCAGTTTATTGGATCAAGTTGTTGTAGATAATAATTTACCGAATGAAATAGAAAATCCTTATGATTTGTATTTGGGTTCAATTCTTTCTGACATTCCTTCCGATGCCCCTCAAGCAAAAGATTTTTGGAGATATTCACCAGGAGGACAATATATGGTTGACAAAATTGGTGCATGTAAGGACGGACAGGATGCTTTAGAAAAATTTAAAAACAAAGTCCCTTTACACAAAATTAGTCCAACGATATCAGAAGGTAAATCTTGGAAAAGTATGAATCCAGATGATATGAATGAAAGATTCAGAAAAATTTGGGATAATCCAAAAAAATATAGAGCACCAAATTTTTATAGGAGGTTCGCACTTGGAGAAATAAACGGAACAATTACTGCATCGGCACAACCTGAAAACTGTGGAATAACTCATCCTTTTGAAAATAGGCGTTACACAATTCGTGAAATAGCTAGAATACAGTCTTTTCCTGACAATTTTATTTTTCCGTATAAAACTATTGCAGACGCATATAAAGTAATTGGTAATGCTGTACCCCCTATATTTGGTTGGGTAATTGCAAATGCTGTTTCGAAATTTTTAGAAAATGAGTAATATCAATCACGTTAAAGCCTATTTATTAGGTTTGCTTGTTGGTGGTGGCAAAATTGACAAAGATGTTTTTGTTATAGACCTTCCTTTTAAAAAATGGGGAATGGAACCAAACCGGATGAGCATTATTGCAACTGATATTTTAACTAAAATTTGTCAGTATTTCAATTCAACATACAGTTTTAATGTTACTTACGAAATTGGCAACAATAAATGGTTGATAAAGCCAATGCCAAATGCAAATATTGATGAGCTGAAAAGAGATTTGAATTATTTAAAATTGCCTAATTCGGGCTTTTTGCTAGCAAAAACCGATTTGTCCTTTGCTAAAAAAGAGCTAAAAGGGGTAAGTATTGAAAGTTTTTTATCTGGTATCTTTGATGCGCGGGCAAGCCTTACTCTTTCTCATCGTCGTTTTACTGATGATGCACCTGTTGTTTCTATTGAGATACCTGGGAGTACAAAAAATTTTAAATTTGTAGTTCAACTTTGTTCGTGGCTAACTGATTTAGGTTCTATAACTGACCAAATTCTTTATAATCACCCCAATCAACATGCTGCCTCTGATCCTAATTACAGAGGTTGGAAAAAAGGATTTAAAATTAGGTTTTTAGTTCGTTCATTTCTTGCTCAACATTCATTTGCACTTCAATCGAAGTCGGTTGATATTACCAAGATTGAAAAACACCAAAAGAGAGAAGAACAAATTCCATGTTATCTGAGAAAACTTAGAAAACCAAGTCCTGTTACTGTGCATTCTGACCAAAACTCAAATGATTTGCCAATAGAAGTACGAAATAAGATTTTCTTCCATTATCATCATTTTTGTGCTGTTATAGGTTGTCCTCATGCACCAATTGAAGAGATTAAGAAAATTGTATCTGAAAAGGAATCTTTTATCAGTTTTTATCCAAGGCTATCAAAAGGCAATAAAGATGAATTGTTAGAACAGTTGAAATTGATAAAAGAAAGCGACTTTCCTAACATTGATATTGTTAAAAATGAACGAATTGTTAAATGCATTCTGAAAGATGAAAAACTTCGGAATTTTGCTGGAATAGATCAAGGCATTGCATATTTATTCGCTCATTCACTCAATGGAAAAAGGCATACTGGAAAAATGAACGAAATTTTAAATTCATGTTTGGAAAGTATCATTGAAATTATTTCTATAGGTGATGATTTTGAAAGTCCGTTAGTTTTTATCAATAACAGTAATCAAAGGGCATTTATTTGCTCTTCGATAAAAAGTAAATTCAATCAATCTTTGATAAAAAGTAAGATTGAAGTTAACAACCTCACTATTAACATAAAGCAATGAATGAAATAAGCTACTATGATGAATTTTCTGTGAAATTTTCATCTTATCTAAAATCATATTTACCTGATAACTATTCAGTTCATTTTTCTTGTAATAAAACATTGGATAACATAATCTCAGATTTAGAACAAATGTCAGGATTAAGTATAAGTACCAATGATACATACATCCCTAAATTAAAAGTGGATATTGTATTTTTAATCTCAGGGGTTAATATAAAACCAACACTTATTTTAAGTGAAGCGAAATACCTAAATCAACTCAGTTTAAAAGATTACTCACAATTGGTTGGCTATTTACAAGTAGCAAAAACTATTGATTTTGGTTTATTATTGCTAATTCAAAAAGGGTTATCTGTAAATAAATTATCAGGAGATTTTCAGGAAATTGTTCGATTAAAAAAATTACCGATGGATTGGATTATTAATTTGAAAAAAAGCAATGAAATCTATCAATTTAAGACTGGAATCATTAATTATACACCAGGTAATGGCATTGATTGGATTGATACTAAAGAATTAAATGGTATTTCTTCTTTTGATGAATTGGCAATGATATTAACAGAACCCAACGCTTCGTAGTCAAGCACATTGGCTGGTCGCACAATCCCAACACACGACCAAAACCAGCCAAAGAACTTGCCTACCCAAACACACGGCAGACAGAATCGATGTATCAAATTGTAAACTAATTATCGTAAAGAAACTTGACGATGAGTAAAACACCAGGCGGTAACAAGGGGTGTAACCAATTTGGGCTGAATTGGTTAGGTGTAGGGGGCGGCACGCAGGGAAAGTTTTAACGGGGGATAAATCCCAAGCCCCGCGCCCCCAAACTGGGCACACCCCCAGCCGTTAGGTGTAAACCTTTGTAAGGTTTAAAAAAAATACTCATACTATTTCTACCATATTTCTACCGATTACAGTTAAAAAACGTTATTTAATTGATTGAATGCATCTTAAGAGGTTAAAAAAATGGTCTCGTCCGGACCGCCAACAACAAAAAGCCTCTTTATGAGGCTTTTTTAGTTCATACTCAGCCGTTATGTTCTACACCTACATCATCTGGAGTCAGAGCCTCGACATCTTCTACAAGGGCATCACCCGGAATCCCGACCATAGGCTCTGGGAGCACAACAACGGCATGAGTCGTTTCACCACCGGCAAG
>JAQVDG010000146.1 GCA_028698395.1 Weeksellaceae bacterium | reverse complement strand
TTAGAAAAAATCTAATTCCAGTCAAGAAAAAGTTTTGATTTTAGCTTATTTATTTTGCACATACTTATCAGCATTGTATTTCTTCTGATTTAGTGCAAATTTAACAATTAACAATCAACAATTTTTGTTAATAAGCTCCTAATTCTTTCATTTTAAATTAAACCGTAACAAATCATTTTGTTAAATATAATTCAATAAAATTTATCCAAATTAGTTATCCACATATTAACATCCTATATATAATCATCATATTCTTTTTTTAAATTTTAAAATTTACTATATAAATGAATATAGAATTGTGAACAACAAAAAAAATAAAACCGAATTAAATGGCTTATTTTTGCTTTTCAAAATTACAAAATATGAAAACGATAGATGATTTTAATTTTAATAACAAAAAAGTACTAATTCGCGTCGATTTTAATGTTCCGCAAGATGAAAATTTAAAAGTAACCGATGATACTCGAATTCGAGCTGCACAACCTACGATTTTTAAAATTTTAAACGAAGGAGGTTCTGTAATTTTGATGACACATTTAGGACGACCTGGAAATGGATTTGAAGATAAATTTTCATTGAAAAATATTGCTTATAAAATTTCTGAAATTTTAAAAACAGAAATTATAACAGCAGATGATGTGATAGGTGAAGATGCTATGAATAAAGCTAAAAATTTACAATCCGGACAAGTTTTATTAGTAGAAAATCTTCGTTTTCATAAAGAAGAAACCAAAGGAGATGTTGAGTTTGCTAAAAAATTAGCCGATTTAGGTGATTTTTATGTAAACGATGCTTTTGGAACAGCTCATAGAGCACATGCTTCTACTGCAATTATAGCCGAATTTTTTCCTAATAAAAAAGCATTTGGTTATTTGATGAAACAAGAATTAGAAGCTATTGAAAAAGTATTAAAATCAGGGAAAAAACCGATAACGGCTGTTTTAGGAGGAGCAAAAGTTTCTTCAAAAATTACAATTATCAATAATATTCTTCCGGTAATTGATAATTTAATCATCGGTGGTGGAATGACTTATACATTTATCAAAGCCAAAGGCGGAAAAATTGGAAATTCCTTGGTAGAAGATGATAAATTAGATTTAGCAAAGGAAATTTTAGAAGCTTGTAGAACACATCGAGTTGGCGTTTATTTACCGATTGATAATATTGTAGCCGATGCATTTAGTAATGATGCTAAAACTCATATTGTTCCGGTAGATGCTATTCCAGAAGGCTGGATGGGAATGGATGTAGGACCTAAAACAGATGAATTATTTGCTGAAATTATTCAACAGTCTAAAACAATTTTATGGAACGGACCTTTGGGAGTTTTTGAAATGCCAAATTTTGCAAAAGGAACAATTGCATTAGGAAATGCAATTACAAAATCAACTCAAAATGGCGCATTTTCATTAGTAGGTGGCGGTGATTCGGTTGCATTTGTAAAACAATATGAATTTGCTGATAAAGTAAGTTATGTTTCAACAGGTGGAGGCGCGATGTTAGAAAGTTTAGAAGGAAAAGAATTACCGGGTGTTGCGGCAATTTTGACATAAAAATTTAAATTCTTAATTATTAAAATTATTATTTTTACAATTATACCCTATTTTTTTAGGGGTGTAATAATAAAAAAATATGTTTTTTAAATTCATACCACCAAAAAAGTGATACTTTTGCATTAAAATTTATTATTTATGTTGATATCACGAAAAAATGCTTATCAGGAAGCACTTAACAGAACTTCAAGAAAAGTAGAATTAATTGGGAAAAATTCCGGCTATTTTGGTGAAGAAGTTTTTCATGAAGATCGAATGAGAGAATATTTACCTGATTCCATTTTCAATGCGATTCAGGATGCTATTTATAAAGGAACAAAAATTGATCGGACAACAGCAGACAGTGTAGCTTCTGCGATGAAAGATTGGGCATTGGAAAGAGGAGCAACTCATTATACCCATTGGTTTCAACCTTTAACAGGAACAACTGCAGAAAAACATGAAGCTTTTTTAAAAATTATAGGTCCGGGAAGATCAATTGATCAGTTCAGTGGTTCTTTATTAGTTCAACAAGAATCCGATGCTTCTTCTTTTCCCAATGGTGGAATCCGAAATACCTTTGAAACACGAGGTTATACGGCATGGGATCCATCTTCTCCGGCATTTATGATTTCCAATACGCTTTGTATTCCTACTATTTTTATTGCTTATACCGGTGAAGCTTTAGATTACAAAATGCCTTTAATAAAAGCTTTGGATGCAGTGGATAAAGCGGCTGTAAGTGTTTGTCAATATTTTGATAAAGAAGTTAAAAAAGTCAATGCAACTTTAGGATGGGAACAAGAATATTTTTTAGTAGATAAAGCTTTTTATAATGCCCGCCCGGATATAGTGATGACCGGAAGAATACTTTTTGGAAAAGCACCTGCCAAGGGACAACAGTTGGAAGACCATTATTTTGGTAGTATTCCTTCGCGAGTAGCTTATTTTATGCGTGAATTTGAAATAGAAGCATTAAAATTGGGAATTCCTGTAGTAACCCGACATAATGAAGTAGCACCTAATCAATTTGAGTGTGCGCCTATTTTTGAAGAATGTAATTTAGCGAATGACCATAATTTATTGTTGATGGATATATTAAATAAAATCGCAAGAAGACATGATCTTCGGGTTTTATTGCATGAAAAGCCTTTTCCCGGTGTAAATGGTTCAGGAAAACATAATAATTGGTCACTTTCCACAGATACAGGAGTGAATTTACTATCTCCCGGAAAAAATCCGAAAAGTAATTTACAATTTTTGACCTTTTTTGTGAATACAATTAAAGCTATTCATGATTATAATGATGTATTACGAGCTTCAATTGCAAGTGCTTCAAACGACCATAGATTAGGAGGATTAGAAGCACCTCCGGCTATTATTTCTGTCTTTATTGGAACTTATTTATCATCTTTTTTAGATAGTTTAGAAAAAAGTATAAAAGCAGGAAAAATGACTCCGGATGATAAAACAGAATTGAAATTAAATATCGGAAAAATTCCTCAACTTCTTCTGGATAATACTGACCGGAATCGGACATCTCCTATTGCTTTTACCGGAAATAAATTTGAATACCGGGCTGTTGGATCTTCTGCAAATTGCGCTCAGCCAATGATTGCATTGAATACAATTGTTGCTAAGCAGTTAAGAGAGTTTAAGCAAGATGTGGACAAAAGAATAGAAGATGGAATGGGTAAAGATGAAGCTATTTTAAAAGAACTGCAAAAATTGATTAAAGCTTCTAAAGCTATTCGTTTTGAAGGAAATGGATACAGTGAGGAATGGAAAAATGAAGCTGAAAAAAGAGGATTAAAAAATTTGAAAGATACGCCGGCTGCATTGGAAATTTGGGAGGATGAAAAAGTAATTCAACTTTTTGAAGAAATGAAAATATTTTCTAAAAGAGAATTAGTAGCTCGTCAAGATATTGAGTATGAGAAATATATTAAACAAATTCAGATTGAAGCACGGATTCTGAGTGAATTGATTTTATCCAATTTGATTCCTGCAGTAATTACTTATCAAAATACATTGATTCAGAATATTAAAGGACTTGAAGAAGTTTTTGGAAAAGAAGATACATCTCTTGTATCTGTTCAGAAAAAATTATTGACTAAAATAGCCAAACGTTTGGATACTTTACAAAAATTATCTGCTCAAATGCAGGAAAATCGTAAAGAAGCGAATAAAATCAAGGATAATAAAGAAAAAGCATTTGCTTATCGAGATAAGGTTTTATCGTTTTTTGATGCAATTCGTTATGAAATAGATAAATTAGAAGCTCTAACAGATGATGAAATTTGGCCTTTTCCTAAATTAAGAGAAATGATGTTTATTGAATAATAAAAAAACGGGTTTTATAAAATTAAAACCCGTTTTTTGTTGATTATCAGAAGAATATAATATATTTTTAATACCCGGCTTCTTTTTGGGCTTCTGCTTTCATTTTTTGGTTAGCTGTAATAGCAAATTCCACACGACGGTTTTGAGCACGCCCGGCTTCAGTTGAATTATCGCCTCTCGGATTTTCTTTTCCTTGGCCCAAAGACGATAAACGATTGCTCGAAATGCCGTTTGCTTTCAAATAATTTACGACAGAAGCTGCTCTTCTTTCAGATAAAGGCAAATTATATTCTTGCGAGCCAACCCCATCCGTATAGCCTACAATTAAAATATCAGTATCAGGATATTCGTTGAAAATTGGGATTAATTTATTTAAATTAGTTTTTGCCTGAGCAGTCAATTCAGAACTATTGTATTCAAAACGAACATCTGATTTTTCATCTAAAATCACCTGAATTCCTTCAGCAGAACGAACAACTTCAGCTCCCGGAAGTGTATTTTCAATTTTTTGAGCTTGTTTATCCATTTTATTACCGATTAAACCACCGGCAACTCCCCCTACAACCGCTCCGATTAAAGCACCTAAAACGGCATTGTCTTTACTTCCTACATTATTACCGATTACACCGCCTACAACAGCTCCTGAACCGGCTCCAATAGCGGCTCCTTTTTGAGTGTTATTCATATTTTGAAGTGCTTCACAGCCGGTGAATAAAAGTCCGAAAGACAAAACAAAAGCGGTTAATTTTAAATTTAATTTTTTCATTTTTTTTATTTTTTATTTTTGAAATGAGTTTATTTAGAAAAAGTATATAAAATTTGAATAGGTTTTCCTTCAAAAAGTAAATCTTGTGCTAAAATAAAAGAGTCTTTCCCTTGGTAAACTACTCTCAAACTGTATCCATCTGTTACATTTTTAGGTTTTTCACCCGAATATACTTTTTTAAATTTAAATTCGGTATAACCATTGACTTCAGTGATGAACCATTTGATGTTGGTTGTTTCTGAAGGACAGCCGGAACCTCCTCTTAAAGTATAATAACCACTTGAATTGTTCTGCACTAAATGCCATTGACTTCCTGCATAACACAAGAAACTGGCTTGGTCAAATACTTTCGCTTCAATGTTTTTTGCTTCAATTCCTTCGACTGAAACACTGGAAATAACCCAATCTCCACGAATTACTTTTCCACTTTCTACTACTGCCTTTGATTCTGCACATGAAACAAAGATTAGGAAAGAAAGTAAACTGAATACTGCTAATTTTTTCATATTGTTAAAATTGATTATTAATTCTACTAAAAAACGACCCTTTTAAATTCGATTTAAGCTATTTTTTCTCAAAAAACGAAGTTTTGTAGGTTGACGATAAATTTATTTATTTAATTCCTTTTATTTTAATTTTATAGACGACAGAAGAATAATTTTTTGAAAATAAAGCTAAAAAATTAGAAAATGTGCCAATAAATAGAGCTCTAAAAAATCCTAATTTTGTTTTTCTATATTTTTCAGAAAGCAAACTTACATAATAACTATCAAACCAAAGCGGGTAAATTTTTTCAATAATCATACCGTGATGTTTTAAAAGTGCTTCGAAACTTTTTGGAGAAAAATGCCAAAGATGACGAGGAACATCGTAAGCTGCCCAGAAATGTTTATAGAATTTTGCATCGAAAGATTCAAAATTAGGCAAAGCAAAAATAAGCTTTCCAGTAGGATGAATTTTGGATTTTAATTCGATTAAAGTTTCATCTAAATTAGGAATATGTTCTAAAACATGCCACATGGTAATCACATCAAACTTTTCAGAAATATCAGATAATGAATCAGTAGAAACTTTTGTTAAACCTACTTTTTTTTGAGCGATTTTTCTGGCTTTTTCATTTGGTTCACTTCCTAAAACCGTCCATTTTTTTTTCTGTGCATAAGCTAAAAAATCTCCGGTTCCACAACCATAATCCAATAACTTTTTTTTCTTTTTTTTATCTGAAACAATTGAAAATTTATACCGAATATTGATTGTTTTAATCCAATGGT
>JAQVDG010000145.1 GCA_028698395.1 Weeksellaceae bacterium | reverse complement strand
GCAATATAGTGAGAGGAACTATTATGAACAATTCCAATTCCGTTGAAAGTATCACCTGCGTATTCTTGTGAACAATTATTATCTACTGGTGGTTATTCAGGGTCATTTACTGCAACAGTATAGTCTTCTGTTTCTCCATAACCTTGGCTTTCATCACAAGCCATATCCCAAGTAGCACTTCCTTCTCCTACTGCAGCAACTCTTACACGCATTCTGTACTGTCCGTTAGCAACACCTGATGGTATGGAGATTTCTCCCGTTACAGGTCCTGCACTGCCGGTGCCTACATAAGTGAATTCATTTTGATCAAAAGTTCCACTATTGTCAAAATCAATCCAAACTGAAACGGATTCATAAGCCCAGCCATTTCCTACGCTAACAGAAATAGGATAAGTTTCCCCTGCAACAACGTTGGCTATTTGATCGGTATAATTACCATAACCGTTTGGACTACAGTTTGTATCATTATTAATTTCTTGGAAGGTTACATTAGTAATCATATCATTATCTGTACAATCCAATTCAGGCTCACAATAATCCGGTTCTGGTTCCGAATCACTTGTAAACGCTGCACGAACAAACAAAGAGCGGTAATTTGGGAATCCGACGGAGATAAGTGCCCAATCATCTGCATTATCATTCCACCAATACCCTTCAGAGGAAGGGGTAGAGGTTGATTCGTCTGTAGCAATATAATGATTAGGGGTAGTTGGAGCAAATCTTACTCCAATATAAACACTTCCTTCTGTAATTACCCAGTTTTCGGAAGTTGTACTGGCAGATTGCCATTCTGGTGCTGCCCCAGCTGAGAATAATGGAATATTCGTAGCTGTAAGACCGTTTAATTCACCAATTAAAGTCCCCGGAGCACCTCCTGTTCCGTCGTCGTCATAAACTACGATGTCATAAGGAAGGTCAGGAGTAGCGCCTGTTACCATAATGAATGCAGCACAAACACTTTCTATGGTTGCCGGATAACTTAGTGGAGTAAATTTATCAGTAAAAATCATTTGCGTTACAACAGATGGATTTCCACTTGCTCCGTTTTCAATACTTCCATCATCATGAATAATACTGTTAGGGCCAGAACAGTCAACTTCCGGTTCTGGATCAGGATTTTCACTTCCTTCGCCAGCACAATAATAGAGTGTTCCATTCCAGCTTCTTTGAGGGAAAGTTGAGCCTGTAAAATCAGGATTTCCTTTTCCTGTTCCGGTTTCAATAGTTACAAAATCATCAGAATAAGTGAAAAGACCATTAGTGTAATACATTGATACGTTTCCTGATGTGTAATCAGAAATTGTTACGTAAAAACCATAAGTTTCACCTGCAGGAATGGTAAATCCACCAATATTTACTTCAGTAGGAAGACTTTCACCTGCTCCGGTTACTGTTTCTGTACCCATCAATGTCCAGCCAGTAGCACTTCCTTCAAATCCGATATAAGAACCCGGACGAGTATAAACACTAATGGCAGCACTACCTACACCGATATTTACATCAAACTTCTCGATTAATAAATCTTCACCACCGGAAGCAGTTACATCGAACATATTTCCTGCAAATTGGTTACCGGCTACGAAAGTAGTTGTAATGTTGCCCGGTTCACAACTTTCAGGTTCACTATCCGGTGCTAAAATTTCTACTTCCCAACCGGTATGGTCAACTACGGTAGAAGCATTAAATTCAAAGGTCATAGCCCCTGAAGTACCAATAAATACACCTGAACCGTTGTAAGCAATCATACCGGCAAAAGTATCGGTATCTCCGTTTGTGTTACTGTCATATAATACAGTTCCGGAAGTATCAGTACCGTCATACACTTTTAACCAGTCAAAATTACCAAAAACTTCAAATTCATGAAATTCTATTTTAGTAACTCCGGCTAATGTAGTTGTAGTAATACATCCACAGTTTAAATAATTGCCCGGTAATTCTGTACCGTTTCCTCCACTTGGGTTTAAACCACCTCCACCGGGTCCTCCCGTGTCATAAAAGAAATCACCTACGGCAGGAGTGAAAGTTTCTGTCGCTCCGGCAGTAGGGATAAAATCTTCCATGGCACCGTCTGTACCGGTATAAGGATTTCCAAATGTTAAATCCGGAAAGAAATTTCCGGTAATGGCAAAATATTCTTGTGCCACATTGATCTCCTGTTGTTCATCTGCCGTCAAACTTTGGGCTGAGGAACCAATAGAAAGCCACAATAAAATGAAGCTTAAAAAATAAAAGTGTCTCATAAAAAAATGTTAAATTTTGCCTAAGTTAGGAAAAGTTTAACATTTTTTATGTTAAAATAAAATATTTTTTTTCTTTTATAAAAACATCGTAATCGGGTTTTCCAAATACGTTACTAAAGTCTGTAAAAACTGAGCTCCGGTAGCACCATCAACAGTTCTGTGATCACAGGCCATATTGAGCTCCATTGTATTTCCAACCACAATTTGTCCATCCTTCACAATTGGTTTTTGAATAATGGCACCTACTGAAAGTATGCTTGAATTCGGTTGGTTGATGATAGAAGTAAAGGACTTGATTCCAAACATTCCTAAATTAGAAACGGTGAAAGTACTTCCTTCCATTTCATCAGGTTTTAATTTTCTTTCTCTTGCGCGTACGGCTAAATCTTTAACTTCAACCGAAATTTCGGCAAATGATTTGAAATCGGTGTTTTTTACAACCGGAACTAATAAACCATCTTCGACTGCTACTGCAATGCCAATGTTGATGTCTCCATGAAACAAAGTTTCATCTCCTTTCCAAGTTGAATTAACCTGTGGATGTTTCCTCAAAGCTAAAGCACAAGCTTTTACAATGATGTCGTTAAAAGAGATTTTTACATCTTTTATGGATTCATTGATTTGTTTACGCGCTGCAATACAATTATCCATATTAACTTCCACATTTAAATAATAATGTGGAGCAGTAAATTTAGATTCAGCTAAACGTTTGGCAATCACTTTTCTCATTTGAGAATTAGGAGTCGTATAGGATTCTTGTTTAATAAATGAAGATGTACTTGAAGCAATAGTTTTAGCTTTTGGGGTAAAGTTTTCAATATCTTTTTTTACAATTCTTCCGTTGTCACCACTTCCGATGACTTCACTTAAATCAATATTTTTCTCTTTGGCTAATTTTTTTGCCAAAGGTGAAGCAAATATCCGGTCATTTTGGGAAGAAGTGGGCTGGAGTTCTTTTTCCATGATTTCTTGTTTTTCTACTTTTTCTTCCTTTACCGGAATTTCTTTTGGAGCAGAAATAGCCTCTTCTTTTTGAGCTGATTTTTTTGTTGGAGCAGAAGTGATTCCGGAAATATCAGTTCCTTTTGGACCAATAATGGCTAAAATAGAGTCAACCGGACTTGGTTTTCCTTCTTCTGCACCTATGTACAGTAAAGTTCCGTCATATTCACTTTCGAATTCCTGAACAGCTTTATCTGTTTCAATTTCAGCTAAAATATCACCTTCCGAAACTTTATCACCTATTTTTTTGTGCCATGTAGCCACAGTTCCTTCTTCCATAGTGTCGCTCAATCGCGGCATATTGATAACCTGAACATTTTCAGGAATTTCATTTGAAGTAATTTCTGTTGTCGTATTTTGTGATTCTTCTTGATTTTGGGAGGAAGAAGACTCTTCTGTTTGATTAGAAGAATCAATGTCAGTATCAAATTTTTCACCTTTTCCACCAATAACAGCCAGTAAACTATCGACTTTTGCAGATTTCCCTTCTTCAATTCCTTGATAAAGTAAAACTCCGTCAAACTCACTCTCAAACTCTTGAATGGCTTTGTCAGTTTCGATTTCGGCAATTACATCGCCTTCTGAAACTTTATCTCCAACATTTTTATGCCATTTGATAAGGGTTCCTTCTTCCATGGTGTCGCTTAAACGCGGCATTGTAATTTTTTCAGCCATAATTATTAATTGTTTTCGACTTGATCTAAATAAGGATAGTCTTCTTGTGAATAAGTGTATTTATACATAGTGTCCACAGATGGAAAAGCAGATTCTTCTGCAAATTTTTCACATTCTTCAATTTCTGCTTTTATTTCTTCTACTAAGGCGTCCAGTTCTTTTTGAGTTGCCCATTTCTTTTTTAGAATCGTATGTTGAACTAATAAAATGGGATCTTCTTCTTTATGTTTTTCTACTTCTTCTTTGGTTCTGTAAGGTTCAGCATCTGACATGGAATGACCTCGGTAGCGATAGGTTCTGATGTCCAAAAAGGTAGGTCCATCACCACGTCTTGCTCTTTCTAAAGCTTCGTAAGCGGCTTCTGCTACTTTTACGGGATCCATTCCGTTGACCGGTAGAGAAGGCATATCATAACCTAATCCTAATTTATAAATATCATTGTGGTTAGCTGTCCTGTCTAATGAAGTCCCCATAGCATATCCGTTATTTTCACACACAAATACCACCGGAAGTTTCCAGTTCATTGCCATATTGAAAGTTTCATGAAGCGTTCCCTGACGAGCTGCGCCATCGCCGAATAAACAAATAGTAACACCTTTTCCACCCTTGTATTTTTCACCAAAAGCGATTCCGGCTCCTAATGGAATTTGTCCTCCAACGATTCCATGTCCACCATAAAAATTATGTTCTTTGCTGAAAATATGCATAGATCCTCCTAATCCGTGGGAAGTTCCGGTTTCTTTTCCGCACATTTCTGCTAAAATCCGCTTTGGTTCAACTCCCATAGCAATCGGCCAAACATGGCAACGATAAGCGGTAATTACTTTATCATCAGCTTGCATAGCATGTAAAAATCCTGCTGGTAAAGCTTCTTGACCATTATATAAATGTAAAAAACCCCTGATTTTTTGTTTTAAATAAAGTGAACGACATTTGTCTTCAAATCTTCTCCAAAAAGTCATTTCTCTGTACCATTGAAGATACTTCTCTTTTGTAATTTTTTTCATAAGAACTATCGTGAAAGGAGCAAATTTAGGCGTTAATATTTATTTGTGCAAACCCAAAGGATTCGATTTCCGGAATAATCAGTTCGGCCGTTGTGAATGCGATAGTTAGATTAGCATATCTTGATTGAAATTTAGAGGTAATAACTGACTTCCGGATGAAATTTGTAGTACATTGCCGGAACGATTAGACAAAAGAATTTCAATATTTTGCTTTTGGAGTGATTCATATTCCAAAATAGTTTGACGACAAAGTCCGCAGGGTGAAACCTCTTTATCGGTATCCAAAACGGATACTGCTAAAATTTTCTTTTTTTGATTTGGAAAATTAGCATGAACGTAAGAAAGCAGGGTTCTTTCGGCACAAATTCCAACCGGATAAGAAGCATTTTCTTGGTTGTTTCCTGAAATTATTTCAGAATTGTCCAATAAAACAGAAGCTCCCACACGGAAATTTGAATAAGGAGCGTAGGCCTTTTCCGCAGCTTCTATGGATTTTTGAATAAGTTTTTGACGAATATCATTTAATTCTGAAATGGATTCATAACGGTTATATTCAAATTGAAATTGTATTTTTTTCATAGAGTATTTCTAATAATAGGGAGCAATTTAAAAATAATTCTTAACTTTTACAGCTAAAATCTCTAAACTATGCTTACGAAAGTCTATGGAAGTGCTATCTACGGCGTTTCAGCACGTACAATAATTATTGAAGTCAATGTGGATACCGGAGTCGGATATGCTTTGGTTGGACTACCGGATAATGCAATTCGGGAAAGTAATTTTAGAATCAGCACCGCTCTTTTGAACACCGGATTTAAAGTTCCAAGAAAAAAAATTACGATTAACATGGCACCAGCAGATTTACATAAAGAAGGTTCTGCTTATGATTTAACGATTGCAATGGGAATTTTAGCTGCTTCAGAGCAAATTCAATCCGAAGGAATAGGGGATTATCTCATTATGGGAGAATTGGCTCTGGATGGATTTATCCGACC
>JAQVDG010000144.1 GCA_028698395.1 Weeksellaceae bacterium | reverse complement strand
AATTCCATTTTAAAATTTTTGAACACAATCTCGTACTTAGAGTTGCAAATATAACAACTGAAATCGAACTAATTGGCATTAATATAGCCGCAACTACCGGTTCTAAATTCCCTGTTACCGCAAATGACAGTCCCACAACATTATACGAAAAACTTATAATAAACGCCGCCCAGATTAATCGGATTGAAATTTTTGAAAATCGGAAAAAGACAGGAAAGAAAAGGAAACTTTCTGCCTTTATAATTGCATCACAAGAAGGTGAAAAGTTATTAATATCTTCTGTCAAAACCATTCCCACATCACTTTGTTGCAAAGCTCCGGCATCGTTCAGACCATCACCGAGCATCAATGTTTTTTTATTTTCTGATTGTCGAGACTCAATATATTCTAATTTTTGTTCCGGACTTTGATTAAATAAATACTGTGTATTTTCCGGAAAAATCTGTTTTAAATTCTCTTTTTCTGAATCATTATCGCCCGACAAAATAGAAATAGGATAATTCTGTAATCGCTGAATCATTCTATCTAAACCTTTCCTATACGGATTGCTGAATTCAAATTTTCCTTTGATTTCATTGTCAATCGCAATGTAAACCCGGGTTTTATTCATCTCCAGCATTTCTTTTTCACCTACAAAATTCGCAGAACCTATTTTTATCCACCTATCTTTTACTTTTGCTAATTGTCCTTTTCCTGTAATCTCCTGATAATCCGTAATTTCATCAACCTTTATCTCCCTCAAATAATCGTACAGCAAACGACTCAACGGATGGTTAGAATTCTTCAAAACAGATTTCACCGCAACTTGCTCCTCCTTCGTTAATTCTTTTCCTGAATACTGAATTTGTGCATTTTGGCTTTCTGTAATAGTTCCCGTTTTGTCAAATACCACTTCTTCTATTTTCGCCATAGACTCAATGACTGCCGTATTTCGAACATACAAGCCTTTTTCTCCGAAAATCCGCATAGTATTTCCTAAAATAAAAGGAGATGACAGAGCTAAAGCACACGGACATGTAATAATTAAAATAGCTGTAACAACCTGAAGCACTTCCGAAGCATCATAAAAACTCCAAAAAACAGCGGATACTAAAGCAATGAGCAAAACCACCAAAACAAAATACCGGCTGATGTTGTTTGTTAATTTATTCAAAGCAGATTCTTCGCGTGAAAAAGCTTCTTTATTCCAAAGTTGCGTCAGATAACTCTGATTTACTTCTTTAATCACTTCCAACTCTATTGCCTGTCCGGATTGCTTTCCTCCGGCATAAATCTTATCTCCCGCTTTTTTTTCAATCAGCTTTGATTCTCCTGTTACAAAACTATTATCAATCATTGCTTCTCCTTTCATTAAAACTGAATCGGCGGGAATTATTTCTTCATTCCGAATTAATATCCGGTCACCTACTTTTAAATCTGATAAGAGCACCGCTTGTTCTGTTTCTTTATTGATTCGTAAAACGGCAATCGGATAAAACGATTTATAATCCCGATCAAAAGCTAATGTTTTATAGGTGCGTTGCTGAAACCATTTTCCAATCAACATAAAAAAAGCCAAAGCAGCTATGGTATCAAAAAAGCCGGGACTAAGATCCATAATAATATCATAGGTACTTCGTAAAAATAATACCCAAAAACCAAGTGCAATAGGAACGTCTATATTTATAAATCGGTTTTTAATTCCTTGCCAGGCCGATTTGAAATAATCCGTAGCGGAAAAAAACATGACCGGCAAAGACAATATAAACATCCCCCAACGAAAAAAATCTTTATTCGCATCTAACCAAACCTCAGGACTTACATTGGTAAACGGCAAGGAATACTCCGGAAATGCCAACAGCATTATGTTTCCAAAACAAAATCCGGCTACCACAAGTTTATACAGCAGCATTCTGTCTTGTTTCCCTTCTTTTGTATCCAATGACTGCAAATTAACCGCCGGTTTATACCCCAATTGAGTCAGCAAACGAGCCAATTCACTCAGTTTTATTTTTTCATGTCGGAATGAAATCTGTACATTTTTTTTTGAGAAATTGACTTGCGAATAAATAATATCGGGATTGACTGTATGCAAACTTTCTAAAAGCCAAATACAAGAAGTACAATGAATAACCGGAATATGGAAATTGACCAAAGTTATTCCGTCTTCTGAAAAATCAACTACTTTTTCAAAGATTTCGGGAGTATCTAAAAAGTCAAAATGATGATTTTCTTTTGAATCGGGCCGAATACCGGCATCTTTATTCATTTCATAAAAATTCTCCAATCCGGTTGTATTCAGAATCTCGTAAACCGTCTTGCATCCCGTACAACAGAATGTCTTTCCATCGAATTTCACTTCTTCTAAATCAATGCTCTGCCCACAATGAAAACATTGTTCTTTCATACTATTTGCAAAATTACTTTCAAATTCAAGGGATTTCCTTAAATTTGACCTGATTAAAGTCATATACTATGTCGGATATTTTAGAAAACGCACTCAACATTTGTTTATTGTTTGAAAATCAAGAGGTTTTAAAGCATTTTTCCAATGATGAATTAATGGAACTGAGTCATGAGAAAAAAACCATCAACTATAAAAAAGGAGATACCATCATCGAAGAAGGTTCAACACCTAAAGGAATTTACTATTTGGATAAAGGTACGGCAAAAATGTTTAAATTAGGATTCAACGGTAAAGAACAAATTCTCCGTTTTACTAAAGCAGGTGACATTATCGGCTATCGTTCCATTTTATCCAAACAACCCTATGGAGCTTCTGCAACAGCAATGGAAGATGTTGAAATTTGTTTCATTCCCGAGAAATTCTTCCTGAAAGTTTTAGAATTTCATCCGAAATTTGCTTTTGATGTACTCAGAAGAATTGCTGAGGACTTAGGTGAATCTGCTCAAACCATTACATTCTTAGCCCAAAAAACCGTCAGAGAGCGATTGGCTGAGGTTTTATTGTTATTGGAAAAAAAATTAGGTGTGGACAATGACGGGTTTATCAATATTTCACTTACACGAGAGGAAATGGCCAATCTAATCGGAACAGCTACCGAATCTGCCATTCGCTTAATTTCTGAATTCAAAACAGATGAACTTATCGAAGTGGACGGAAGAAGAATAAAAGTGCTGAACCACAAAAAGTTAGTGAAATTAGGTCATGTGAATTAATTTGCAAATAGTACATGAATCTGATTTGGCATTTTAAAAAGTTCGAGGAATTCAATCCAAATGAACTCTATGCGATTTTGCGCCTTAGAAACGATGTTTTTATTGTTGAACAAAAGTGTATTTACAACGAATGTGATAATAAAGACCCAAAATGTTTTCATCTTTGGTGTACGCAGAACAATAAGATTATTGGCTATTGCCGCATTGTTCCACCCGGAGTTTCCTATAAAGAAGCTTCTTTTGGAAGAATTGTAAGCCATCCGGATTACCGTCATTTGAAAATCGGACACTCCTTAATGCGCTATTTGATTCAAATCATTCAAAATTTTTATCCATCAACTCCTATCCGCATCAGTGCACAAACTTATCTAAAGAAATTTTATGAATCCTATGGTTTTGAACAGGTCTCAGAAGAATATTTAGAGGATAATTTACCTCACATGGAAATGTTGAAAAAAGAGTTTATTTAGTTTTTAGGCTGTTTTATCGCCAAGTTCAGGACACTATCATTTTAGTCAGAAAATACTTCACAATTATCTATATATTTTACTGGCTCTCCGGAGTTTTTTATTTTTTTATCGTTTATATATCCCAGATATGCTACGGACACCTTTTTAGTTTCTTCTTTTAAATACATTGTTTGTTTAATGCTATTACGAATTAAATATTTTTTAAAAGGATAACAAGGCTTTAAATCTTCAATTTCACCAAGTACAATTGTATTATTTTTAAGAGTGAAAATATAATATATATCGACTGAGTCTATTTGTGTAACTTCTATTCTTCTATTTGTGTTTTCTAAAATCCCTTTCGATTGACACGATAACGTTATTATACAAATAATTAATAAACTAATAATTCTTTTCATACTTACTATTTTTTATCGTTTTGGTGTATCATTAGGTTTGGTGCAGTAACTCATGCGAACTGAAACATTAAAACAACTATGATCACACAAAAAAAAATACCATACCAAAGATTTTTATTTGATTGCTCCCTGTTAAGTTCTTTGAGTTTTTCCCAATTAAAAGTAAATTCGATCGCGCGGATTTGCAATCCGTGCGTATTACTATCTTCGTGCGTGTTATTATCTTTTCAAACTCTATATTCATTACTTATTTTTAAATCCTGTGATTATCCCAACCCATAGATACTACTTCAATGTCCAGCGCACTATTCAAATCAGCATAATTCCTTACACTGCTAAAATAGTAATTTTCAGGTACTTTTTATGAAAAAAAACTTTTTGATTACAATAGAGGTATTACAGGCACGGATTGCAAATCCGCGCCATCGGGGAAATATAATTTGCTATTGGTGTTATTTTGAAACTCTACTGTATTAAATAACTTCCCGTTTTTTACTAAAGTTGATTTAATTTCAATTATAACTTCATCATTCTTACATGAAAAAGATGAAAAGAGGCAAACAAGACTAAAAATAAAAAAACATAATCGTTTCATGAAAAACTATTAATTTTTTGGTGTAAAAATTTGATTAGCAGCATTTATATGGAAATCATATTGGCTTTGACCGTAAAAATAATTTGTATTCCAAGAATAAGCTAAAGCTTCGGACATATGATGAGCATATGCCAATCCGATTGCGCGGATTTGCAATCCGTGCGTATTACTATCTTCGTGCGTGTTATTATCTTTTCAAACTCTATATTCATTACTTATTTTTAAATCCTGTGATTATCCCAACCCATAGATACTACTTCAATGTCCAGCGCACTATTCAAATCAGCATAATTCCTTACACTGCTAAAATAGTAATTTTCAGGTACTTTTTATGAAAAAAAACTTTTTGATTACAATAGAGGTATTACAGGCACGGATTGCAAATCCGCGCCATCGGGGGTAGGTTAATATCCTTCATTATATTTAACTTCATTTAACTCATCCAAAGTGTCTTCTGACGGTTTGAAAAAAACTTTAGAACTACTTTTTGTACAATCATAGAGTTCAAATGTATTATTTTTATAATCTATTTCAATCCATGAAAGTGCTGTGCCAAAAATGCTAATAACTGAATCCGAAATTATTTTATACTCCCTATGATAAAAGACATCGTTCATTTCTCTTAATCTATAAATATTTTCAGAGTCTTTTTTAACATAAAAAAAAGTGCCATTTTTATCAAAATAATAATATAATCTATAGCCCCTTTCCCACGAAGAGTCATATTCTTTTGCTTCCCAAAACATATAATCATCGTTAGTTAAAAAACTTTCAACTTTATCCTTATTGCTTTTACAAGAAAAAAGTAAAAGAATAAAAATAATGATAATAAATCTATCGTACTTCATAATTTCCTGAACCTAATTTTTCATGAACTCTATAATCGACTCCCAAATCTTCTAATCTACTATTTACTGAATTCATCATTTCTACTTGTTTTTTTCCAATCCCAAATTCTTTATTTGCCTCATTTAATTGATTGACAAAGCTATTTACCATAGACTTTTTGAATCTTGAAGTTGTTTTATCAAAGTTTTTACTTCCAATTTGTTTCATATAAACTTCAGCATGATCTAAAGAAGTTATATCTTTAAAACCATGATCGCTTTCTTTATGAATGACCTCGTGTTCTATAATACTAATAAAATCATAGTAATTGCTTATTTCGCAATTTAAATTAAAATCCGATTGCGCGGATTTGCAATCCGTGCGTATTACTATCTTCGTGCGTGTTATTATCTTTTCAAACTCTATATTCATTACTTATTTTTAAATCCTGTGATTATCCCAACCCATAGA
>JAQVDG010000143.1 GCA_028698395.1 Weeksellaceae bacterium | reverse complement strand
AAATCAAATAATTGTTTCAATTGTCCTAAAACCAAAAATACTTGGGGTTTAACCATTGGGTACATACAAATGAAATTTGAGTCTAATTATCAGATAGAAGGTGTTCAGGTTGGTTTGCGGGTAGAACCCTTGTTTAAGTATGGATTTGGACTAAATACCGGAATACTTTTAGAAGCATATTCAAATGACTTAAAAACTATCTTTAAATCTTATTCAGAAACTAATTTAAAATACTATAATATCAACATTCCTTTACATTTAGAATATAGATTGAATATTTCAAAATGGTTCAACTTTTTTGCTTATGGAGGTATAGGCTTTAATGTGTTTTCTGATCAACTTTTTGAAAATATAACTTTACCTGCAACTTTTGAGTACGGAGGAGGGATTCGGATAAATCACTTCCAATTTAATGTTGGTAAAAGTTCATATATAGGAGATTTTGAGGATATAAGTAATATAGGGAAAAATAAAAGAACTTATCAGAACTTAGCTATTTCTATGTCTTATATGTTTTGATAGGTTAAAAATAGAAAACAAACAATATTTTATATATTTTTTGTTTTATAGATACAGCAAAAATTACCTCGGATTTATTCGATTTTTTGAAAAGGAATTTAATGAAGCTATTTAAAAACAGTTTTTTCTTTTTACTAAAAACTGCCGCAACACATCCTACTGAAAACCAATGTAATATATTAAATTTAAATAAAACAACATATTTTGTGATAAAATTTATTTGCATTTTTATACTTTTGCAGGGAAATTTCTAACACATATTTTATTCTAAAACAACGATATAACACAAAACTAAATAATTTAAACTATGCTAAAACCTATTTTATTTTCTATTACCCTATTTCTTGGGGTAATTTCTTATGGACAAGTTGGGATTAATACAGAGAATCCTAAAGCTACTTTAGATGTAGAAGCCAAGCGAAATGATAGCACAAAACCTGATGGAATCATAGTTCCAAGACTTACGGGAGTAGAACTTCAGGCAAAAAATGCAATTTATACTGCCAATCAAAAAGGAGCACTCGTATATGTGGAAAACGCAAGTCCGCAAGCAGGAATACCGGGTGACAAAACCGCTAAAGTTACTCAGGAAGGATTTTATTATTTTAGTGGAAGTACATGGCAAGCAGTAAAATCACCGGCATCTAAAATTATGTATATGCCGGCTGTGATTTTTGATACTTCTACTCCGGGAACTTACACCCGGGACCTTTACGAAGAATACAAAAAACAATTTCAAGGAAATACAGTATATATTACAGGAGAGAATGGTGGAATTGCTATTGGAGCACCGGCTCAGCAAATTCAATATACAGGTGGAATCATATCAAGTGATGCTCTAAAACCTGTTATTGAAGTGTATTCAAGTGATGAATTGACGTATTACATTACATATTATGACCAAACTGCATTTGCTCCCGGAATAACTATTGATTCTGATGGAAAACTTACTTATACCGTTCAAAATACGGCTCCGGTATATGCTTATATGAATATTGTATTTGTAGTTAACGAGTAGTCGTTGATTTTTTAATATAAAGAATACTTTAGTATGAAAAAATCAACTTTTATTTCGTTGTTAACTCTTATTCTTGTTTTTACAAGTGCATTTAAAGTTTATGCTTATGATGTTACTGTTTATCTCAAAAAAAGTGATGACACACCCTATGTAGGCGTAACTGTAAGATACCAGTTAGGCGGTGGAGGAACAACTACCGTAGGAGTCACGGATGGCGATGGTAAAGTAATAAAAACCGGAATATCCGGAGCTAATCATAGATTTAGTGCTACTGTAAATTCCACTTCGTTTACAACAGACCCTTTAACTGTAAATAACGATATGGAAATAACCATTTATACTACCGAAGTAATTATTAATTCTTTTGACAGTAATAATAATCCTTTGGCAGATGTTACAAGTTATTTTCTCGGTAGTTCTACTGTAAATCTCGGAACTTCCGGTGCAGGTGGCATTGTTACGGCAGAACTATTTCCCGGAGACCGATTAATTCGTTCGCATTATAAAGGAACAAATAATACTCAAACTATTAATGTTTTAGGAAATGGGCATTCACAGGGAATATCTACCGTACTTAATACTTATACTTCAGAAGTGAAATTTATTGCATCTTCTCACAATAATGAAAAAGTTAGCGGAGTTCAGTTGCGTTATACAGCGGGAGGAAGCACCACGAACCAATCCGGTAGTACAGATGCAAATGGAGAAAGAATATTGGAAATGTATCCGGGCGTATATGTTTTTAATGGTACAAAAAATGGAACTACTCAAACACGTTCCGTTACGATAGATGGAACCGGAACTACCTCAGGAAGTAAACAAATAGAAAAGATTGAATTAACACGAGTGAAATTTCACAATTCAGGCACGGTGAGGTACAGTGCTTCAGGAAGTACGTATAGTATTTCCGGTGAAAATTTTTATATGTTTCCGGGGGATTATACTCTTTTATTTCAGGTTAATAATTATAGTCGTACCGTATCTATTTCCGGAACTAATTTTGAAAAAGCAGCTGCAATAATCAGATTAAAAGATTCCAACGGAGATTTAGCTTCAATTGACGGAATCAGAGGAGGTGTCAGCAGTATTAATTATCACGTAAGTGCTACAAACGGAGGTTATCATATCTCCAATGAATCTCCCGGTGTTTGGATAGACATAAGTGCATACAATGCAAACACTTCCCGAATTTATGAAGTCACCAAAAACGGTACTACTTCTACACAATCAAAGGATTTAATGACAAATAATATATTTGATTTTCAAACTGATTTATTAACTCTACGTTTGCAAAAATGCAATACAGATGGAATTTCAGGAGGAAGTATTCGTTGGGGATTTTCAGTAAGTGGTTCTCCTACAATTAGTAGGCATTGGGCATCTTACCCTGTAACAAGCAGTCAAACTGACGCCAATGGAAATACCTCTTTAGAAGTATTTTCAGGGAATTTTATTTTTGAAATGAATTATGCGTCATCACAACAAGTAAAAGCTAATGTACCAATAGCCGGAAATTCCACTATAACTTGGCAAACGACTAATGTGAAAATACATTACAAAGGTACAAATAGCAGTATAGCTTATGGTGTAAGCAATGCAGGAACGTGGTGGACTTATCCGGTAAACGGACAGGAATTACTTCCGGGAATATTAAAATTTGATTTTAAAGATAACGGAGCAAATTTAATAGATATTGAAATACCGGAACAATGTACGACTTTTGAAAAAACGGCAGTTATTGCCCGTTTACTCAGTAGTTCCACAACTCCATTATCGGGAGGAAATGTAAATTATTATGAAAATGCAGCTTGGCATTCCGTAGCAAATTCTACCGCAGCCAATGGAAATACGGTTTATTTATTAGACGAAAATCCGGGGATAACAACACTTGAGATGAATTATTTGGGAGTTGGTCAACAAAAAAGCAATATCAATTTATCTTTAGTAAATTACGTAGTGCTATTTCAAACGGCAATCGTAACCATGACTTTAGTAGATAAAGATGATAATTCTATTGAAGCCGATACCGGTACCTTGCACTATTATGATTCTGTAAACGGTTGGGTGGCTTTTGGTTCGGGAAGTACGCTTGGTGGTTCTGAAACAATGGAACTTTTACCATCAAATATTTCATTTGCTATGACATTGAACGGAACGAGAGAAGAAAAACTTAGTTGGGATGTGGGAACAACTCCGACTGTTCCTTTCAAAGCATCTAAAGTTGGGATTCATTATATTGATTCAAACTGTCAGCCAAAACAAGGATTTGCAGCTTCTTATTATGCGAATGGCCTATGGAGAGCCATGGGAACAACCGATAATAATGGAAATTCTTCTTTAATTAATATGCTTCCCGGAGGAGCATATAGTTTTAAAGCAGGTTTGCTTCCTCAACAAGATGGAATAGTAATACAAGGGGTTGGCATAGAGCAACTTGTTGAATTTGCCGAAGAAGATTTGGAAAAACCACAAATAACGGTTTGCCCACCGGATTATACAATAAGTGGCTGCGGCGTGAATGCTATTACCGGATTGCTTTACAGTGAGGTTCCGGTAGCAGTTACATTAGCAGAGTTTACATCAGTCGGAGGTGTGGCAACCGATAATTGCAGTGTTGTATCTTATACTTATTCCGATATTCGTTCATCAAATGATTGTACGGTAGTAGTAACAAGAACTTGGGTGGTGAAAGATGCTGCCGGAAATCAAGAAAGTTGTACACAGGAAATAAATATTGGAAGTTCTTTGATAATTACCAATCCAATGATTCGGTCGAGAGTTAAATAATGAAAGCTTTTCCAAAGCTCAAAACTTTGGAAAAGTTCTTAAACCTCATCCAAAGGTTTTCTTTTATCTTCTCGTATTTGCTTGAAATAACTGGGAGAAAGTCCGGTTACTTTTTTAAATTGGTTACTCAAATAGGCCACACTCGAATAATTCAGGCGGAAAGCAATCTCAGTCAAAGATAATTCATCATAAACCAAGAGTTCTTTTACCTTTTCTATTTTTTGAGCTATAAAATATTTTTCAATGGTCGTCCCTTCAACTTCTGAAAATAAATTGGACAAATAATTATAATCATGATGCAGTTGATTGCTCAATAATTCAGATAAATTCGTTTTGAGTTCACTATTCTGTTGGTGGATTAAATCAATAATAAGAGTTTTTATTTGCTCAATAATTCTGCTTTTTTTATCGTCAATCAGTTCAAAACCTAAGGGTATTAAAATTTTCTCCAAATGTTTTTTTTCTTCCGGATTTAATTCTTTACTAAGTGTGACTTCGCCTAACTTAATACTTTTTATAATCCATCCCAATTTTGTCAATTCATTTTGTATCACCATAATACAACGATTGCAAACCATGTTTTTGATAAAAAGAGTTGCCATAATTATTTTATTATAAATTGATAATTAGCAAAATTACAATTAAAGTTGATTTCTTAATTTCTGTGAAGCCATTTCACCCAGAATAATTCCCATTGCCATGGCAACATTTAAACTTTCAGTTTGCTGAATTTCACTTAATAGAGGAATACTGATTTTTTGCGTAATATAAGGAAGAAGCTCATCTGAGATTCCGTTGGCTTCATTTCCCATCAATAAAGCAGCATTTTGAGGTAAAAAAGTCGAATAAATTGAATTTCCATCCATAAAAGCACCTAAAACCGGATATTTATACTGTTCAAAAAAATCTTTCAAATCAACGTAATTTAATTGAACCCGAGTAAAAGAAGCCATACTCGATTGAATGACTTTCGGATTAAAAACATCCACCGTTTCTTTGGAACAAACAATCTGACGAATTCCAAACCAATCTGCCGTTCGGATGATGGTACCTAAATTTCCCGGATCGCGAACATCATCCAAAACCAAAATAAGTTTATCGCTTTGAATCTTCTTTTCATCCGGAAGTTCACATAAAGCTAAAACCATATTAGGTGTTATCTGTTGACTGATTTTTTTTAATTCATTTAAGCTAATGATTTCAGTAATAGATTCATAGTCGGGAAATAAATTTTCTGTTGAGAAAATTCTATGAACTTTAACGGAACTTTCAAGAACTTCTGTGACATTTTTTATCCCCTCAACCACAAACTTGTTATATTTTTGCCGATATTTCTTTTTTAATAAAGAATTAATTAGTTTGGCATCCTTATTCGTCAGCATGAAAATGAAATTTACAAATACAAAGATACTATTATTCATCATTTCCTTAATGACTTTTCATGGATGTAGCCTTACTAAAAAGGTTGCAGAAGGGGAATATCTACTGACAAAAAATAAATTTGAATTTGAAGGAAAAGAAAAACCTTTTAAATCTGAAATTCCGGATTATGTAAAGCAAAAACCTAATGGAAGTGGATTTTTCGGTGCTTTTCCATTTAAATTAATGCTCTATAATTCCGTTCCGGCTAAATTTGATGAAGCTTT
>JAQVDG010000142.1 GCA_028698395.1 Weeksellaceae bacterium | reverse complement strand
AGTTTTTCTTTTTTCAAACAGTATTGCTAATAATATTTTATTAGGTGCAAAATCCAATAAAAATTTAGATAATGTAAAAAAATATGCTAAAAAAGCGGCTGTTCACAATAATATAGAGGAATTCAACGAACAATACGATACTATTTTGGGAGAACGAGGCGTTACTTTATCAGGTGGACAAAAACAACGAATTTCCATTGCGAGAGCTTTAATAAAAGAACCTGAAATTTTAGTGTTTGACGATAGTTTATCGGCAGTTGATACTGAAACAGAAGAAGAAATTCTACAAAACTTAAAGTCGGAAATGAACAAAAAAACGACCTTAATCATCACACATCGCATTTCTTCTGCTAAAAATGCCGATTTTATTTTGGTATTGAATGAAGGTGAAATACTCGAATGGGGAACGCACAATGAATTAATCGCTAAGGAAAATCTTTATTATTCTCTTGTCAAAAATCAATTGGCTGAGATTGAAAACCCTTAAAATATTGCAATAAACCACTATTGTTTCAAGAAAACCTATCTTATTTCATCAAAAAATAAACGCTAAACATTTTTATCCCATAAGTTTAAACAGCTTTTTCTTTTTAAAAGCAAAAGATTTTTTCACAAGACTTGTCTATTCCTATTTTTTTTATAGATTTGTTAGCAAAGTATTAACACTTCTTAATTAACATAATGATGAATGAAAATGACAACCTTGAACGAGTAGAAAACGATGGTGTTTATTCAAAAGTTCTTAGAGCCGGCAGAAGGACTTATTTTTTTGATGTGAGAGAAACCCGTGCCGGTGACTACTATCTAACCATTACAGAAAGCAAAAAAAATGTCAATGATGATGGTTCTTTTTTTTACAAAAAACACAAAATCTATTTATACAAAGAAGATTTTGAAAGTTTCAGAGAAATTTTAAATGAAACAACTTCTTTTGTTGTCAACGAAAAGGGAGAAGAAGTAATTTCTGAACGCCATCAAAAGGATTATGACATTCATTCAGATTATTCTTCAGAGGATTTATCCAATGCAAGCAATGGCACAACAGAATCATTTACTGATATTAATTTTGATGATATTTAAAATTAGAAAGTAATAAATTTTGAAAAATTAGAAACCATCCTGAAAAAGATGGTTTTTTTATTCAAAAAAAAGACTGATAATCAATGATTACCAGTCTTTTGTACCCCAGACGGGACTTGAACCCGTACGGACATATTGTCCACAGGATTTTAAGTCCTGCGTGTCTACCAATTCCACCACCAGGGCGGGTATTTTCATTATTTCAAAGTTGAGCGAGAAACGGGACTCGAACCCGCGACCCCGACCTTGGCAAGGTCGTGCTCTACCAGCTGAGCTATTCTCGCATTAGGGAGGCAAATATACTGATTCCCTTTCTTTAAAAACAAATATTTTTAATTTTTTCTTTTACTTTTTTATACTGCTAAGGGATTCAATAAGTTAATCGATTCAGTCAGGCGGTTTTTCAGCATTTTCCGATGAACAATCATATCAACAAAACCTTTTTCCAACAGAAATTCAGAAGTCTGAAAGCCTTCCGGCAAATCACGACCGATGGTTTCTTTAATTACTCTTGGTCCGGCAAAACCAATTAAAGCACCCGGTTCTGCCACAACCAAATCACCAATTGATGCAAAAGAAGCGGTTACGCCTCCGTAGGTCGGATTGGTTAAAACTGAAATATAAGGCACTTTTGCATTGGACAATTGGGTTAGTTTTGCTTCTACTTTTGCCATCTGCATCAACGAAATAGCTGCTTCCATCATACGAGCTCCTCCCGATTGAGAAATTAAAATATAGGGTGATTTTTTCTGAATGGCATAATCTATTGCTCGACAAATTTTTTCTCCCATCGCTGAGCCCAATGAACCACCGATAAATTTAAAATCCATACAACTGACAACAACTTCTCTTCCGTTCATTTTTCCGGTAGCTGTACGAATAGCATCATCCAATCCGGTTTTCTTTTTAACTTCTTTTAAGCGATCTTTGTATTTTTTAGTATCTTCCCATTTTAATGGGTCTTTACTTTCTACTTTAGTATCTCTTTCTTTGAATTTTGCTTCATCAAAAAGTATTTCAAAATATTCCTGACTTCCAATTTGTACGTGAAAATCATCTTCCGGACTCACATACATATTGGCTTTCAACTCATCTGTTTCCACCACTTTTCCACTCGGCGATTTGTACCAAAGTCCTTCCGGAACTTCTTTTTTATGCTCTGTTGTGATGTTTTTTTTTGTTCGTCTAAACCAAGCCATTTTATCTTCTTTTTCGTTTTCTGAATCTATTTTATGCCAATCTTCCCACATTGTTTAAATCTTCGAATGCTGTAATCAATCTGTTTTTAAAACTGTTTTCTCCACTTCGTATCCAAACACGCGGGTCATAGAATTTTTTATTGGGTTTGTCATTTCCTTCCGGATTTCCAATTTGAGATTGTAAATAATCTTTTTTGTCATCAAAATATTTTCTGACACCTTCCATATAAGCAAACTGCAAATCAGTATCGATGTTCATTTTGATTACACCATAACTGATGGCTTCCCGAATTTCCTCCAAAGAAGAACCGGATCCTCCATGAAATACAAAGTCTATCGGTTTAGATGCTGTTTTAAATTTTTCCTGAATATATTTCTGTGATTTATCTAAAATTTTAGGAGTTAACACCACATTTCCAGGCTTATAAACTCCATGAACATTTCCGAATGCCGCAGCAACCCAAAAATTATCATTCACACTTTTTAATTGTTCATATACATAAGCCACTTCTTCGGGTTGTGTATAAAGTAAACTATTATCAACCGAAGTATTATCCACTCCATCTTCTTCTCCACCGGTAATTCCCAATTCAATTTCCAATGTAATGCCTACTTTGCTCATTCTTTCTAAATAGCGTTTAGAAATTTCCATGTTTTCCTCCAAAGGTTCTTCGGATAAATCCAACATGTGTGAACTGAACAATGTTTTTCCTGTTTTTTTGTAAAAATCTTCATTGGCATCCATCACACCATCAATCCAAGGTAAAAGTTTTTTTGCACAATGGTCAGTATGTAGAATAACTGTAGCACCGTAAGCTTCTGCCAAAGTGTGAATATGCAAAGCTCCGGCTACTGAGCCTTTGATAGCGGCAAATTGATTTTCATTTTTTACACTTTTTCCGGCATTGAATACCGCACCTCCATTTGAAAATTGAATAATCAAAGGGGAATTTACCTCAACAGCTGCTTCCATAGCTGCATTAATAGAACTTGAGCCTACTATATTACAAGCCGGAAGTGCATATTGATTTTCTTTTGCATCTTGAATGATTTCTTTTACCAAAGAACCGGTAGCAACACCGGCAGGGAATTTTCTGTTCATTGTTAATTAAATTAAAATCGTGAAAATGATTACAAATATAGAGAACTTCTATCTAAAATGGGTAATTTATTCCAAATGCCAAACGAGGTTTTAAAATATTAAAATCATTAAAACGCCAACGACTTCCTTCCGGATAGCTTGGGTCGTGGATTTTATAAGCAAAATCAAATCGTAACAAGAAATAAGTCAAATCCAAACGAATTCCAAATCCGGCACCGATTCCCAATTCTTTATAAAATCGGTCAAATTTAAACAGAGTTAATTCTTCTTTTTTATCGGTTCCCCAAATATTTCCGGCATCAATAAATAATGCGCTGTTAATTAGTTCAAAAACATTAAATCGGTATTCTGCACTGAATAAAAGTTTCATCCGTTCAATAGCAAAAACATCATCACCTCCGGCGTAACGAGGTAATCCTGCGGGTCCTAAAGTCGCTGCTGCCCAAGCTCGAACATCATTAGCTCCACCGGCTGTATAACTTCGTGCAAAAGGAATAAAATCGGTATTGCCATAAGGTTGAACCAAGCCCAAATATAATCGAGTCGCTAAGGAAGAATGAATTCCGGTTTTAAAATATTTCCGTACATCCAAATCAATTTTAACAAACTGAGAATAAGGTACATTGAAAATCATTCTGGATTCTTTTCCGGAAGTAGTTTCCATTTTCTCAAATTGAAAAGCTTTATCCAATAAATTCAGCATGTTTCCGGCTAATTCAATTCGTCCTCTGAAATACCATGGATTTTTCCGATTGTTTCTCTCACTTTGATTGAGAGTGTATTGGTAAACAAAAGACAGAATCAGAATATTTTGGGTAATGGTTTGTTTCCGGAAATTCATGTTTAGGAAAATGGATAAATCTTCTAATCCTTGATTATCCAAAGAATTTAAAAAAGAATTATCGGTTAAAATCATATTGGTCATTTCGGCATCATTCAATTCTCCGTCTTCATATTGATTTCCGGCTTGTGGATTGTAATTGAAGTAATAATTGAAAAAACTATTTCGAATTAAACGGTCGCCTTCAAATACATTAAAATAATTATCAACTTGTAAATTATTAACAAATTCTGTGTTTAATATACTTAAAGTATGAGAATGGGTATCTCGAAATGAAATATTGTAATCCAATCCGGTTGAGTAGGTTACCCGACCTAAACCGATATTTCGCTGTACCGAAGTTCCCATTCTAATATCGGTTTGTTTATAATAACGTTTGGATAAAATTCCGTCTGTGTTGATTGGAAATAAAAGATAGGGAAAAGTCATTTTGTTTTGAAAGGACCATTCAAACGCATTGAAAAAGCTTTTTTCTGCTGTAAATTTCTTATTGACATTTCCTAAAGTTCCTCTTAAAGTACTTTCTAAATTCTCTCCTCCTTTGAAAAGATTCCGGACTAACAAAGAAACCTGAGGTGATACTCCGAAATTCATGAATTCTGACCAAGAAAGTTCAGTTCCGTAAAATAAATCATATTTCTTTTTGGGACTAAACGAAATATGAAGATTCAGAATACTGTCTCTTTCAGTTCCTTTTTCTTCAAATGAATGAATCCTTGTTAATGTAATTCCTTCTCTTTTGGAAATATTCCGTTTGGTTTGGTTTTCCGAATTTAGTCGATACAAAGCTCCTTCCCGTACCACAATTGCATCAGTGAAAAATTTGGGTTTGTAATTAATATTCGGATTTAAATAGTGTAAATGATAGCCTTCGTAAATTGTATCAAAATATTCCGGTTGTGGGAAAGCTTCCGGATTGTAATTAGAATCAGGATATAAGTGGATTTCTCCAAACCGATAAGGTGTGAAAATCTTATTTAATTTCGTTGTATCTTTCTTTTCGATTGGAATCCAAAGTGTTACATTTAAGTGTTTGTCCGTATTTGTTGTATCTGCTGTAAATTCAATTGCTTGTCCGTCATCGTTAAATTTATAATAACCTCTATTTTTTAAAAAATCGGCTATTTGGTCTCTTTCTTTAATGAAGTTATTCAAATCATAGCGTTCTCCGACCTTTATTTTTGAATTTCTTTTTGTTAAAGTTTCAATATGTCTGGCAATTGCTGTATCTGAAATTGCAAAATTATAGGATTCAATGATGGATTCTTCTCCCGGATTAATTTTATAATTTACTTTTCCTTTCTTACGAACGCTGTCCAAAGTATGAGAATATTCTACTTTTGCGTCAAAATAACCTCGGTCAAAATAATATCTTTCTAAATTATCGGCTGAAAAATCCGTAGCAGAACTATCTAAAATAACCGGTGGTTCTCCTTGATTAAATATAAATCGTTTGAGCCACAAACTTCTTCCTTTGTGTTTTTCCAAATCATTCACACTCAACAAACTATCCAAAGAATGTTGGTTTCGTTTTTTCTTACTTAAATCGTAATATTCTGTAAAAGCTTCATCAAATTTAGCCGGAACGGAATTATAGAGCATTAATTTAAATGGAAAAGCTCCGAAAAACCCACTTCCATTAGGTTTTTGCTTTACATAATCCGGAATTTCAGATTTAAAAGGTTTTTCTTTTCCTTCAAATTCAAATTTATTTTTTGTCAGCAGATATTCACCATCCGCAACCTTTTTAGTAAGGCTACATCCGTGAA
>JAQVDG010000141.1 GCA_028698395.1 Weeksellaceae bacterium | reverse complement strand
GGTTGTTGGAATTTAAACTGTTAAGATTCTGATAGGCTTAGAATCTTTTTTTTATGAATTAAAATAAAACTTGTACAGATAGTTCTAATTTGTTAATTTTGCGCACTTGAAACTTAAATAAAAATGACAAAAAAGAGTAAAAAGCAAGTATATACAACGGAGAAAGTAATTGATAGCTTGAATGAAACAGCTCATAAAGCGGAAAATTTCTTCGAAAGACATTCAAAAATCATATTAAGTATTTTTGGAGTTTTAGCTTTAATCGGAATTGGATATTTTGTGTATTTAAAAACTATTTTAGAACCAAAATCTGAAAAAGCTTTTACTGAAATGATTCAGGCTGATGAATATTTCAAACAAGATTCCGTTGTTTTGGCATTAAAAGGAAGTCCGGGAAGTTTTCAGGGTTATGAACAAATCATTCAAAATTACGGCGGAACCAAAGGAGCAAATATTGCATTGTACAAAGCCGGAATTGCTTATTATAAATTAGGTGATTACGCTTCTGCTGTTTCAAGTTTAGAAAAATTCAAATCAGATGATGAAATTCTAACCGCTCAGAAAAACGGAATGATTGGGAATGCTTTGGTTGAATTCGGAAAAGAAAAAGAAGCTCTTTCCTATTATGTAAAAGCAGCTGAAGGAACGGATTTAGAAGTGTTACAAACTTTGTATTATACAAAAGCCGGAAAATTAGCAATTGAATTAGGAGCTAACCAAGAAGCATTAAAATATTTCCAAATTTTAGCAAATAAATATCCAAATGCAGGTGATGGCGAAGTGGAAAAGTATATTGAAAGATTAAAATACGCAATTAGTGGCAACTGAAAATAAAAATTTATCACTTTACGATAAATCACAATTACCTCATGCCGAGACCTTTCGTTTCGGCATTGTTGTTTCGCAATGGAACGCCCATATTACACATAATCTCCAAAAAGGAATCGTAGATACTTTGCTGGATTTAGGTGCAAAAGAAGAAAATATTTTTTCTTATGAAGTGCCGGGGAGTTTTGAGTTAATTTATGGTTCCGGACAACTTTGTAAATCAAAAAAGTTTGATGCCATTATTGCAGTCGGGAGCGTTATTCGTGGTGAAACAGCTCATTTTGATTATGTTTGTCAAGGTGTAACACAAGGAATCAAAGATTTGAATATTCAATATGATACACCTGTGATTTTCTGTGTATTAACCGATGATAATGAACAGCAATCCATTGATCGCTCCGGCGGAAAACATGGAAATAAAGGTGTTGAAGCGGGTGTTACAGCTGTTATTATGGCAAATTTCAAGTTAAAGTTAATTTAAAATAATTAATAATGAATTCAAAAAATATTTTTTCATCAGGAACCTCAACGAGCGGAGTAGATTACTCCATGCTTTTGTTGCGATTTGTTGCCGGAAGTGCTATGCTGTATGGACATGGATTAGGAAAATTACAAAAATTAATTTCAGGTGCAAAAATTGAATTTGTAGATTTTCTGGGATTAGGAGCCGAATTAACTTTTATTTTGGTTGTTATATCGGAATTTTTGTGTGCAGCACTTATCTTTTTAGGATTATTTACCCGAATTGCTGCAATTCCTTTGATTATCAATATGGCATATATTGTTTTTGTTTACCACGGAGCAGACGAATTTAAATCCCGAGAATTACCATTGATTTATTTGGCGATTTTTATTGTTATACTTTTAATCGGACCGGGGAAACATTCATTTGACCGATTAATTTTAAAGAGAAATAAAACAGTTTAGCTAGTATTAAGTTAATTATACAATGTTCAAAAACATTGATAATGAATTTTTTATACACTATGCATTATACAACTTTATAATTTACATAACACTAGTTTTTATAAAATAAAAATCCGCCTATTTTAGACGGATTTTTTGTTTAGTAATTTTTATTTTTCTAAAAACGGATAACGATAATCTTTTGCCGGAACAAAGGTTTCTTTTACAGTTCTGACAGAAACCCAACGCAATAAATTCATTGCAGAACCAGCTTTATCATTGGTTCCGGAAGCTCTTGCTCCACCAAACGGCTGTTGTCCTACTACAGCTCCGGTTGGCTTATCGTTGATGTAGAAATTTCCGGCTGAATTTTCCAACGCTTTAATTCCTTGATTAACTGCATAACGGTCTTTTCCGAAGATGGCACCGGTTAAAGCATATTCAGAAGTTTCATCTACTAATTTCAAAGTTTCTTCCCATTTATTTTCATCATAAACATAAAGGGTTAAAATCGGACCAAAAATTTCTTCTACCATACTTTCGTATTGTGGATTTGTAGTTTTAATTACAGTTGGTTCAACAAAATAGCCAACAGAGTCATCACATTTTCCACCAAAAATCACTTCCGCTTCATTAGAAGTTTGTGCTCTTTCAATGTATCCTTTGCATTTGTTGAAAGAACTTGAATCAATTACAGCAGTAACAAAATTAGAGAAATCTTCCGGTGAACCCATTGTAATTGTATCCAAAGCTTTTTTCATTTCAGCTTTTACGTCATTCCATAAATTAGATGGAATATAAGCTCTTGAGGCTGCCGAACATTTTTGTCCTTGGTATTCAAAAGCTCCGCGAATCAAAGCGGTTGCCACCTCTGCCGGATTGGATGATTTATGAGCAATAACAAAATCTTTTCCTCCGGTTTCTCCTACAATTCTCGGATAAGTTTTATGGTTTTGAATATTATCACCAATTTGTTTCCAAATGGATTTAAAAACTCCGGTTGAACCTGTAAAATGAACGCCTGCAAAATCAGGATGTTCAATACAAATTTTCGCTGTTTCTGCTCCTCCGGTCAAGACCATATTAATGACTCCATTTGGTAATCCGGCTTCTTTGAACACTTCCATAATTACTTCTGCCGAATAAATCTGAGTAGTAGAAGGTTTCCATACTACCACATTTCCCATCAATGCCATGGATGCCGGTAAATTTCCTGAAATCGCTGTAAAATTAAAAGGTGTAATAGCAAAAGTAAATCCTTCCAACGGACGGTATTCTACCCGATTCCAAACTCCTTCAGAGGAAATTGGCTGGTCAGCATAAATCTGGGTCATGTATTCCACATTAAATCGCAAAAAGTCAATCAACTCACAAGCGGCATCAATTTCTGCTTGAAAAACATTTTTGGACTGTCCAATCATAGTGGCTGCATTGATTTTGGCACGATAAGGGCCGGCTAATAAATCGGCAGCTTTTAAAAAGATGGCAGCACGATTTTCCCATGACATATTCGCCCATTCCTTACGAGCTTCCAAGGCTGCATTAATTGCTTCTTTTACGTCATCTGAGTTTCCTTTGTGGTAATAACCTACAATGTGTTTGTGGTCGTGTGGCGGATGAATAGCTACTTTATTTCCGCTTTTTACCTCTTTATTTCCAATGTATTGAGGAATCTCAACTTCTTGACTGTACATTTTTTTGTACGTAGCCAATAATTCTTCACGTTCAGGAGTACCGGGTGCATACGACAAAACCGGTTCGTTTACTGCATAGGGTACTTGATAAATTCCTTTTGGCATAATATATTTTTTTATAAATTAAATTGAAAAATTTTAGGTGCAAAGATACGTATTTTCAACGGTTTAATTGTTGGGTTTTTTAAACTTTGCTTTTTAGAGATTGATAGAAATTTAGTATAATTAATTTCGTGTATTCACTTCTCCATAACCGATTAACACATCGTAACGAACGCCCCAAGGTCGGTAATAAAACAATCCTTGGTATTGATTTTCGGTTTGCCAGAAGCTTCCGTTTATTTCGCTGTAGCTGATTTTATTTGTCAAAGTGTCCAAAACGGCATATTGGTAATTGTAATAACCTTGTTTGAGTAAAATTGCTACTTCCCAATAATTTTCAGGAGTTAATTTTAGCCGATATTCCGGTGAAAGTTGCCAATTATTAAAAGCACCCACCACATAAAGTTCTTTGGTTCCGCCAACATCATTAAATTCATCCATTGCAAAATGAACCCAAGTATAATCGGCTTCTACTGAAGATTTGCTTTGATCGGGAACACGTATGTTTCGGATGTAAAAAGCTCCGTTTACGTCGCGCTCATCAAAATAACCTAAATTCCATCGCATAAAATCCGGTCGTAATATCGTATGGTACAAATTTTCTTTAAAAACCCGTTCAGTATTGAGAGTTGGAACTTCTATGTTTTTGGTATCAAACCATAAATATTCACTTCCGCCTTCAAATAAATAATTTTGGTTTCGGTAAGTAAGTTGATTGGGATTCATGAAAGAAGCTTTTTTCAGTGTTAAATTGTCTTCCCAATTTCCGTTTTTCATAATAAAAAGTGTAGCACCATCCGGACTTTCAGTTAGATTTACCTGACCACTGCTTACGACAGCGTTGATTCGCTGATTTAAATCTCCACTTCCAATTCCTCGTTCAAATTGTAATCCTACCGTAACTTTTGAATCATCAAAAAGTGCAAAACGTTTGGTGAAAATAGGTTTGTTTTCGTCGTTTGTATAAATTTTCAACACATAATTTCCTGATAATTTCAACTGAATATCTTTATTTGGGAAAGTGAAACGGTAATGTGTATAAGATTGATAAGTATTAAAAGAATACCTATAATCTTGGATATAAGATGAATTGTAACCGTTTAAAAATTCCGATTCAAAAATTCCAGAAGGTGTCCAATCGGCATTGTAATGTTCTATTTTATAATTATATTCCTGAAAACCTCCGTTAAAATCATCAAAAGATAAGACAAAATAACCTTGTCCCAAACGCATAATCGGTGTTTGATCATTGGTTTGTGGATTGAATAATTGGACAGTTTTGATGTGTTCCGGCGGTAATTTTTCTTGATAAATTTGTGATTTTGCTATAGGACAAAAAGAAAACAGAACTGAAATAAAAAGAAATACTCGCATGAATAGTTATTTTTAGATAAAAATAGAAAATTTCACGGACTCTGAGCTTATTTCATAAAAAAACAGCAATAAAATTTTAATTTTTATTGCTGTTTGCACGCTTTATTTTTTAATTCTATTCAAAAATCAATAAGAAATAATTTTTCTTTCCTTTTTGAAGTAAAATATATTTTTCTGCAATTAAATCATTGAAAGTCAAAGTATATTCATCATTTACTTTTTCTTTGTTTACTGAAATTGCATTGGCTTTTAAATCACGTCTTGCTTCACTTTTTGAACTTAAAAAAGAAGATTTCTCAGTTAAAGCTTCAATAATATTGATTCCGGATTTTAATTCAGATTTTGAAATAACCGCTTGAGGGACACCTTCAAAAACTGATAAAAAAGTAGCAGCGTTTAAAGACATTAAATCTTCTGCTGTGGATTTCCCGAATAAAACTTCAGATGCTTTTATGGCATTTTCCAATTCTTCTTTTCCATGAACTAAAGTTGTAATTTCATCTGCTAAAGTTTTTTGCAACAATCGTTCGTGTGGAGCTTCTTTGTGTTTGGCAATCAATTCTTCAATTTCCTGTTGGTTCAAAAAAGTATAAATTTTAATATACTTTTCTGAATCTTCATCTGCCTGATTCAACCAAAACTGATAAAACTTATAAGGAGAAGTTCGGTTTTTATCCAACCAAACATTCTCTCCGCCTTCACTTTTCCCGAATTTACTTCCATCTGATTTTGTAGTTAATGGACAAGTAAAAGCAAAAGCTTCGCCTTGTGCAATTCTTCGGATTAATTCAGTTCCGGTGGTGATATTTCCCCATTGGTCAGAGCCTCCAAACTGAAGTTTTGCTCCTAAATTTTTATACAAATGCAAATAATCATAACCTTGAATCAGCTGATAAGTAAACTCTGTAAATGACATTCCTACAGAAGATTCTGAACTTAATCGACTTTTTACCGAATCTTTTGCCATCATATAATTTACGGTAATATGTTTGCCGATTGTTCGGGCAAAATCAAGGAAAGAAACATCTTTCATCCAATCGTAATTATTCACCAGCAGGGCAGCATTGGATTTGGATTCGTCAGAATCCAGAAGACGT
>JAQVDG010000140.1 GCA_028698395.1 Weeksellaceae bacterium | reverse complement strand
TTTGTTCTTTTTGTTTTTCCCGACTAAATAAAGTATTTTCATTTTGTTTAGAATTCGTTGGTTTTAAGGCAGAAGAATTTTCTACTTTCTCGATTTCACGGAAGCTTCTGACTTTTCGTTCGGATAAATAATCATTGATTCCACCCAAAAATTCTTTGACAATTCCATTTTTAAATTCAAAAACTTTATCAGCCAAACCATCTAAAAACTCACGGTCATGCGAAACCAAAATCAAAGTTCCGTCAAAGTTTTTGAGTGCTAATTTTAAAGTTTCTTTGGATTGAATATCAAGATGGTTGGTTGGTTCGTCCATGACCAAAACATTGAAAGGTTTAAGCATTAATTTGGCAAGAGCCAAACGATTTCTTTCTCCTCCCGATAAAACAGAAACTTTTTTCTCAACTTCTTCACCTCTGAAAAGAAAAGCACCCAATACATCACGGACTTGTTTTCGGGTTTCTTCTGTTGAAGCGTATTCTGCTTCTTCCTGAACTGTCCATTTTTCATTTAGAGCATCAGCTTGATTTTGAGCAAAATACCCAACTTCAACATTGTGCCCGATTTTAATTGACCCGGAATGTTCCAAACCGTCAACCATGGTACGAGCTAAAGTGGTTTTTCCTTGTCCGTTTTGACCTACAAAAGCGATTTTTTCACCTCGGTTAACATAAAAAGAAACTCCATCAAAAATTTGTTTGTTTCCGTACGCTTTTCCAACATTTTCTAATTCAAAAATAATTTTTCCGGGTGTTACAGCCGTTGAAAAACGAATATTCATTCGGTGAACATCCTCATTTTCGACTTCAATCCGGTCGATTTTATCTAATTTTTTAATTAAAGATTGTGCCATGGAAGCTTTGGAAGCTTTGGCTCTGAATTTTTCGATGAGTTGTTCGGTATGTTTAATTTGTTGTTCTTGATTTTTTTGAGCTTGTTCTAATTTTTCTCTTCTTTCTTTCCGAAGTTCAATGTATTTTGAATAATTGGCTTTGTAATCATGAATTTGTTTATTGGCAATTTCCAAAGTCCGATTGGTTACATTATCCAAAAATTGTTTGTCGTGCGAAACTAAAACAACTGCACCCGGATAATCTTGTAAAAATTCTTCTAACCACAAAATTGAATCAATGTCCAAATGGTTGGTTGGTTCGTCTAAAAGAAGTACATCGTGTTTTTGTAAAAGTAATTTTGCTAATTCAATCCGCATACGCCATCCTCCTGAAAACTCATCGGTTGGACGATGGAAATCTTCTGATTTGAAACCAAGTCCCATTAAGATTTTTTCCATTTCGGCATCTTTAGTGTAACCGCCCAAAAGAGAAAAACGCTCAGTTAAATGTGTAATATCTTCGATTAATTTAGCATATTCATCGCTTTCATAATCGGTTCTTTCACTTAATTGTTGATTGGTTTCGTCAATTTTTTTCTGAATTTTATTCAATTGTTCAAAAGCTCTTCCGGCTTCTTCCCAAACCGTTCTTCCTTTTTCAAAATCAATATCTTGGGTTAAAAAACCAACACTTACTTCGCCTTCATGAATAACATCTCCTTCATCGGAATCTTGTTTTTTGGCTAAGATTTTTAGTAAAGTTGATTTTCCGGCACCGTTTTTACCTGCCAAACCTACTCGGTTTCCTTTGTTAATCCGAAAAGAAACATTGTCAAATAAATAATTTCCTGCGAAGTGAACGCCTAAATTCTGAACTAATAACATGGCGCAAAAATATAAGTTTATTTTTAGAGCCGGATTATTCCTACAAAATAAAATCAAATTAGAGAAGGAACATAAAAAAACTCTCAACTTTAAATCGAGAGTTTTCCAATTATTTATTATTTTGAATGAATTACCATTGAAACAAAGGCAGTCCTTCCATCATTTCATTTACTTTGTCGGCAACGGCATCTAAAATTGTGTCATTGTCCTTGTTCATTAAGGCTTCGTCAATTAAATCAGCAACAATTGCCATATCATTTTCTTTTAAACCGCGTGTTGTGATAGCAGCAGTTCCCAAACGAATTCCTGATGTAGTAAACGGTGATTTGTCATCGAAAGGAACCATGTTTTTGTTGCAAGTAATATCGGCTTTTACCAAAGTGTTTTCAGCTTCTCGACCCGTGATATTTTTATTTCTCAAATCAATTAACATTAAATGATTATCGGTTCCACCTGAAACCAAATTGTAACCGTTTCCAATCATTGCTTTAGCCAAAGCTTGTGCATTTTTGGTTAATTGAATGACGTAATTCATATATCCATCAGAAAGAGCTTCTTCAAAAGCAACAGCTTTTGCTGCAATAACGTGTTCCAATGGACCTCCTTGAGTTCCCGGAAACACTGCCATATTTAATAAATTAGACATCATTTTTACTTCTCCTTTTGGCGTTGCTTCTCCCCAAGGATTTTCAAAATCTTTCCCCATCATAATTACACCTCCTCTCGGTCCTCTTAAAGTTTTGTGTGTGGTAGAAGTTACAAAATGACAATGTGGAATAGGGTCGCTTAAAATTCCTCTTGCTATTAATCCGGCCGGATGAGCAATATCCGCTAATAATAAAGCACCTATTTCATCGGCTACTTCTCTGAATTTCTTAAAATCCATATCTCTTGCATAAGCAGAAGCACCGCAAATAATCATTTTAGGTTTTTCTTTTAAAGCGATTTGACGCATTGCTTCATAGTCGATTGTTCCGGTTTCTTTGTCAACTCCGTAAAAGCAGGTTTGATACAGTTTTCCGGAAGAACTTACCGGTGAGCCATGAGTTAAATGTCCGCCATGTGATAAATCCAATCCCATGATTTTGTCACCCGGTTTTAAACAAGCTAAATAAACAGAAGCATTAGCTTGTGAGCCGCTGTGTGGCTGAACATTGGCATATTCAGCATTAAATAAATGTTTTAAACGCTCAATTGCTAAAGTTTCAATTTCGTCCACTACTTCGCAACCTCCGTAATATCTTTTTCCCGGATAACCTTCTGCATATTTATTGGTCAAAATTGAACCGGCTGCTCTCATTACGTTATCGCTCACATAATTTTCAGAAGCGATTAATTCCAAACCTATTGTTTGTCTTTCTCTTTCGTCTTCGATTAAATCGAAAATAATATCCTGTGCCATTATTTCTAATTTTTTTTGATGCCCAAAAGTAAGGATTTTTTGTTAGATTTACGTTTTAATGTTTTTATGAAAATTTATCATTGTTTAGGATTAATGTCAGGGACTTCTTTGGATGGTTTGGACATAGCTTATATTCGATTTACTTATCCTGAAATTACATTTGAATTAATAAAAACAGCAACCGTTCCTTATTCGGAAGAATGGAATTCAAAACTTAAGAAATCTATTCATCTTTCAGGTGAGGAATTAATTAAATTAGATGTGGATTATGGATTTTTAATTGCTAAAAAAGTAGCTGATTTTATAAAAGAACATCAAATTTCCAATTTGGATTTCATTGCATCACATGGTCATACTGTTTTTCATAATCCCAAAGAAAAATATACACTCCAAATCGGAAATGGACAAGCCATCGCTTTGGAAACCGGAATTAAAACCGTTTATGATTTTAGAACGAAAGATGTTTTATTGGGTGGTCAAGGTGCGCCTTTGGTACCGATAGGTGATCGGTTTTTATTTTCCATATATGACGCTTGTTTGAATTTAGGTGGATTTTCTAATATTTCTTTTGAAAAAAAGGGAGAACGAATAGCTTTTGATATTTGTCCGGTTAATATTGTTCTGAATTATTTAGCCGGAAAAGAAGGAAAATTATATGATGAAAATGGAGAATTGGCTCAGTCGGGACAAGTGAATGAAGTTTTATTTTTAAAATTAAATGAGTTGGATTTTTATGGTCAAATTCCACCGAAATCGTTGGGAGTAGAATGGTCAAACCGTTTCATTTTACCCTTATTGGATTCTTTTGATTTGTCGGTTTGTGATTGGTTAGCAACTTTTAGTCAGCATATTTCGTATCAAATTTGTCGGGGTTTAAATGAAAATTCAATAAAAAATGTCCTGATAACGGGCGGTGGAGCTTATAATTCTTATTTGCTTCACTTGATTAAAAGCCAAACTAAAGCACAAGTTCATCTTCCGGAAAAGAAAATAATTGAATACAAAGAAGCTTTAATTTTCGGATTGTTGGGTCTATTACGGCTTGAAAATCAAGTAAATGTACTTAGTTCAGTTACCGGAGCTAAAAAGAACCATTGTAGTGGATGTGTAGTAAATGAAAATTCGTAAATTTGGCATGTGAAGATTCGGATAGCCATAGTAGATGATAATTATTTCTTAACCAGAGTGATAGAGGAAAAATTATCTTTTTTTGATGATTTAGTTTTGAAGTTTACTGCTGTAAATGGAAAAGATTTATTGCAAAAATTAGAAAAAGACGCATTAGTAGATTTGATTTTAATGGATATTGAAATGCCTCAAATGAACGGAATAGCAGCAACAACTGAGGTGAAAAACCGTTATCCGCAAATTAAAGTTGTCATGTTGACCGTTTTTGATACCGATGAAAATGTTTTTAATTCAATTAAAGCCGGGGCAGATGGTTATTTACTGAAAGAAATCGACCCACAAGGTCTGTATAATGGAATTAAAGAAACTTTGGAAGGCGGTGCTGCAATGACTCCTTCTATTGCATTGAAAACCTTGAAATTACTTCGAAATCCGATTTCGTTTGAAATTCAGCAAGAGGAAAAAGAAAAAATTGAATTATCAGCTCGTGAAATTGATGTGTTGGAACAATTGAGCAAAGGATTGAGTTATACTGTGATTGCTGAAAATTTAATTATTTCGCCCAGTACCGTCCGAAAGCATACAGAGAATATTTATAAAAAATTACAGGTACACAATAAATTAGAAGCTATTCAAAAAGCAAAGGATAATAAGCTGATTTAAAGTTGATTATAAACCCCTATATTGAAATATAGTTTTTATAAAAAAAGTAAATTGCACAAAAATTTCCTCTGTTTTTTGTTAATCAAAGAAGTCTTATTATATTCGCCCAAAATTATCAGATTTAAGCGTCCTAATGAAAACAATCAAGTTCTTCCATCCGGAAGAAACCTTTACTTATTACATTGAAAAATGTTTTTGCAAAGTGATTTATTCAGGTCAAAAGTACCATTTGTTGGTTGAAATTTTTTCTACTGAAGAATTGGATCACCTTGAAGAAGATTCTCTTCAAAATGATTTCCCACAAGTCATTTTATCCATTGATGATTTTCCGGTCACATTCAAAAACATTCATGAGTTAGCAGGAAATAGTATTAAAATTCCGTACAGTTACGTAGAAATTGAAGATGAAGAAGGTGAATTGGAAGAATATTTTTATACCAATTTGAATTTTTCGGATGAAAACTTCGAATCTGATGAAAATGAACTTTCTTTCTTCAAAGACAAATCCGGAACTCTTTGTCTAAAATGGAAAGGAAAAGTACAGGATTTTGTAAACGAAAGCGATGGTTATATTCCTTTTGAACTTGAATGTGCTTTCTCGAATTTCAAATCAGAGGATAACGAATAAACTTTTCAAACGTATAATTAACGTTTGTTCACGCTTTTCGGTCTTTTTTTGAATGATTCATTTGTATAGGAATGAATAAAATTTTTATTTCTTTTGAAATAAAAGGAATATAGTATATTTGCATTTGTTAAAATTTTCACAATATAAATAGTATGAAAGAAATATCTTTATGGATACCGGTAATTCTATCGATTGTAGGATTATTGATGATGGGGTTTAAGTTCATGTGGGTAAATAAACAAGATGCCGGAAATGAACGAATGCAGAGCATTTCCAAAAACATCCAAGACGGTGCTTTGGCATTTTTATCCGCAGAATATCGTTTGTTATTAATTTTCGTGGCAGTAGCTTCATTGGCTCTATTTGGAATTTCACGAGTTGTTGACACAACCAGTTGGCTGATAGTTCCGGCGTTTATCATTGGAGCCATATTTTCTGCATTGGCAGGAAATGTTGGTATGCGCGTAGCAACTGCAGCTAA
>JAQVDG010000139.1 GCA_028698395.1 Weeksellaceae bacterium | reverse complement strand
AAAATTGTGTAAAACACTTGAAAGTTTCAAAAAATTCTTTAACTTTGCAAAGTTAAAGATTTAAGTTCTTTGAAAAATAAAATATTAACAAATTAAAAAAACTGTCCTAATAAAAGGGGACACTTAACACTAACTTTTAGAATATGAATGCAGAATATATAAACATGATTGAAATCGTGAATAATAGCATCTCAAAATTTAATGAATTTCTTATTCCAACAAGACAATTACCGAAGATTGATTTAGATAAAATTCATGATAACAGCTACTTTACTAAACTGACAGAAATATCTTGGCTTGATTTGAAATTTCCAAATGCAGAGAAAAGAGGGATTTATTTCATTTTTGGATATGATTCTAAAGACAAATCTCGCAGAGCAATGTATATTGGAAAAGCGTCCTTTTCATCTACAATTGGGAGAAGACTTTATGCACACTTAAAGAAGGATAGTAACAACGAAAATTACACAATGAATGATTTAAGTGGGAATATACATTACTTGGAATATGTATTAGGATTAGACCTTGAATCGGCAGGAATGAATATTTTCTCATCCGCAATTGAAGAATTTCTCATTCAGAATGTGAAGACTGAAATCGCTTTATTAAACGGGACTGGAAATTATAATTAGATTAATAAAAAAAGCGCCACACAACATTGTGTAGCATTAATGGCGGTTGAAGCACGTTCCGCAAGGTTCGTTTCCCGCATCAACCATCTATCGGCTTGAAAGGAGATTCGCCCGCAATCCGCCACTAATGCTACACTACCCGTTACCTGCAACCGTAAAAGACCAGACAATGAAAAGACATTTATCAATACTTACATTTCTTTCTTTGACATTCATATTTGGACTGACAAGTTGCACTTCAGTTTTCACAGGACTTTATGGAATGAAAAAAATAAAGACGGTTGATGATAAAACAATTGCTCGTTATTCCAAAAAATACAACATTCCAACTACTGACAGTTACGAACTTGACACAGCCTATTTTTCATATCTGTTTTCACTTGATACGGCAAAATATAAATCACAAATTAAAAATCATTACCAACCATTACAAGCCCTTTACTATGACAATTTAGGGTATTTAAAATCATTTCAAGTAAATTGTTATGCGGGCGGTTTTCCAAATTTAAAATGGGATAGAAATGAAATAATGACAACTTTTCCACCCAGACAACAAACCCCAATTGATAGTATTGTTTCTCTTGAAACACAAATGAAATATTTAAAGCCGCTATCGCAGACTTCAAAACTTTCTGTTGACAGTTATGACTACATTATAATTGTTTATTGGAATAGATTTATGGGAAGACAGAGTAAGCGACTAATTCGTTACGTTCAAGAAAACAGTAAACTTGAGAAAGAGAAAAAAGTAAAAATATTATATGCCAATACAGACAACATCTTCGCAAGACAATAAAAGAACGGCAGCAGGTAACAGGCGTTATGGGCAAAATAAAGACAATACGAATGAGAAAACTAATTTCAGCATCAATCATTATTCTTTTGATTTCAGCTTGTAGTTCATCAAAGTTGATTTCAAAAAGCGAACTTGATAGGAAAAACTATCAAGAAGTAATAGGTGTTATTGATGAAAATAAACCTAAACCAGACAAATATGCAATGTATCCGAATGGATTAAAAGGAATTTATGAGCATATTGCTAAGACGACTCGATATCCGAGTTATTCCATCAACAACAATATTCAAGGAAAAGTGATGATTGAATTTATAGTCGAGAAAAACGGACAGGTTAAAGAGGCTAAAATAATTGAAAGCGTATCAGCTGAACTTGACAAAGAAGCACTGCGAGTAATCTTGGCATTAGAAAGATTTTATCCTGGATTTAAGGATGACAAGCCAGTAAGAGTATTATACAGACAACCAATTAATTTCAAATTGAAATAAATTCAGCCCATAACATTTTGTATAAGTAATGGCAGGCAAAGTGGTAAATATCAAGATTTGTAGCCCGCTCAAACTGCGTAGCGGTTTGACAGGAAAGAGCCACGCAATCTGCCACTACTCATACAATTTATCGTTAAGTACAAGTGAACGATGCAACAATGGAAATCATTTATTGCTATATATAGAAAACATTTTTATCGCAAAAGTGCTATTTATAAAAAACATTTTGTATTTTTGCATTTGATATACTCAATGGAATACAAAAGACATTTTTATGGACAGTTTAGTAAAAATTTATCTGCGGTTATTACAGGAAACAGATGCAAGTACTTTTCGCTATCTTTATCCGAATATTGACTGGAATGAGCGATGTATCGCTATTGTTGGTGCAAAAGGCGTTGGGAAAACTACCCTATTGTTGCAACATATAAAGACTACTTTTGCAAAGAAAGACGAAGCACTTTTCGCTAGTTTGGATAATACTTGGTTTGCTAATCACACTATACTCGAATTGGCTAATGAATTTTATATGAATGGTGGAACGCATCTGTTTTTAGATGAAATACACCATTATCCTAATTGGGCAAAAGAAATTAAAAACATTTACGATAGTTTTCCAAAATTAAAAATCGTATTTACAGGTTCTTCACTTTTGCAAATTTACAAATCAACGACGGACTTGTCAAGGAGGGTTGTTTATGAAAATTTAGAGGGCTTGTCTTTTCGGGAATTTTTGAAGTTTGAAAAAATGGGTGATTTTTCAACGTTCTCATTAGAGGAAATTGTAGAAAACCACCAAAATATCGCATTTAAAATCACAGAAAACGTGAAAATAATGCCGTTATTCAAAAAATACCTAAAAAACGGCTATTATTTGTTTTATAAAGAGGGATTAAGAAAATACGAGCAGAAATTGCAAGAAGCGATAAACAACGTGATTGACGTAGATGTGCCGGCAATTGAGAATATTGAATTTGAAAGTCGATACAAATTGAAAAAACTAATGGCAATTCTCGCCACATTAGTTCCATACACACCCAATATCACAGATTTAGCAGTAGCAATAGACAGCAACAGAAACAATACGGTTAAATATTTATCCTTATTGGAAAATGCAAAGTTGCTGAACCTGATTTCTTATAAAAACAAACGAATTGGTGACCTGACGAAACCCGACAAAGTCTTAATGAACAATACTAATTTATCCTATATTTACGGCAATAACACAAATATTGGTAGTATAAGAGAAACGTTTTTTGTAAATCAGTTGAATGCAATTTCTGATGTAGTTCTTGCACCGAAAGGCGATTTTATGGTTGATAAATACACTTTTGAAGTTGGTGGTAAAAATAAGACTTTTGAGCAGATTAAAGATATTCCACACAGCTTTGTTGTGGCTGACGACATTGAAATCGGACACAAAAACAAAATTCCACTTTGGCTTTTTGGAATGTTATATTAACAATAACACCTGCACCTAACATTTTGCTATAAGGAACAACATTCCAGAGTGGGGAAATAATATAACTAAAGAGGAAAATCTATCCTGCCCCCTAATTTTTTTTATTTCAAAAAGAAGAAGAAAGAATTAAAAGGCAGAATAAACAATAAACAAGAGTAAAATTTACCTTCATTGAGACAACGAGAGTAAATTTTTAGTATTTTTGCCCTTGTATTGTAAATGAGAGTAAAACTTACATTTGAACAATATGAGCAAATTTGACCCAAAAATACCGTACAACAACCTACCTTTATTACCACCAAAGGCAGACATTGAAACAAAAAGAATACTTCGCAAAACTATTTCGGCAGGTAGAACGTTAGCTCAACTAAACGGAACGCTTTTGAACTTGCCAAATCCGACCCTGTTTTTAGATACCATTTATTTGCAGGAAGCAAAAGCGAGTTCTGAGGTTGAAAATATAATAACGACAAACGATGAACTTTACAAATCGTTGGTTGCCGGTAGAAAAGTGGAAAATCCGGCTACCAAGGAAGTTTTGAGATACAAAGAGGCTCTTTGGTTGGGTTTGGAACAGTTGAATAAAAAGCCGTTTATCACAACTAATCTTTGCATTAGCATTGTTCAATGTATCAAACAAAACACAGCTTCCATTCGGGTTACACCCGGAACAACATTAAGCAATACAAAAGGCGAAGTAATTTACACCCCACCATGCGGAGAAAATATTATTCGTGAAAAATTGGCAAACTTAGAAAAATTTATTAACGAAGATGAAAGTATTGACCCACTTATCAAAATGGCGTTATTGCACTATCAGTTTGAAGCCATTCACCCTTTTGCAGACGGTAACGGACGAACAGGAAGAATTTTATTGTTGTTGTACCTCAAACTTTCGGGATTGCTTGATACGCCAGCCATTTATTTGAGTGAATACATAATCAAAAATAAAGCAGATTATTACAAATGTTTGCGAGGTGTAAGCGAAAAAAACGATTGGGAAAATTATATTTTGTATATGTTGGATATGATTGAAGTAACTTCAAACAAAGGTTTAACGCGTTTGAATGAAATCACAACTGCAATTACAAAAACTGCGGACGAAATAAAAGCAAAATTGCCCAAAATTTACTCCAAAGATTTGGTTGAAATTTTGTTCCGTTTGCCCTACACCAAACGCCAACATTTGATTGATGAAAACATCGGAAATCCTAAAACAGTCGGTAACTATTTACAGACATTGGAAAAGCACGGATTTTTGAAATCAGTTAAGGTAGGGAAAGAAAAATTGTATCTGAATGAACAGTTATTGAATATTTTAGAGAGAATATAGAACAAAAGCCCAGCTGCCAACACAGGCGGAATAAACAATTACGGTTTTACAAGGTAGAAGGAAGAAGGTAGAAGGTAGAATTAAAGGCGGAAATCGGAAGGCGGAAGGCGGAATGATTTCGGATTTATCAACCTGATTATCAGAAACATAAATAATAATTTTGAATATGTTCGTAGAGACGTTGCATGCAACGTCTCTACAGACATGGCATTGTATCCATTTATGTATCAATATGTTATGATTTTGATCTCGTAATTCGTAATTCGTAATTGAATAACTTTCGACATTTCATTCCGAAATCCGAAATCCGAAATCCGAAATAACGCCTACTTTTCCAAAAAGTAGTTCACCCCATTTTTGAAAATGGGTTGATTGTGATTGCCTTCGATATTCTTGAAGATATCCTTTCCGGCGCGTTCGCTGTGTCCCATTTTACCTAAAATGAGTCCGCAGGGTGAAACAATACCCTCAATGGCAAAGTGAGAACCATTGGGATTGAATGGGGTATCCATCGTGGGTTCTCCGAGATCATTACAATACTGGAATGCCACTTGTCCTTTGTCAAACCACTCTTGCGCTTGCTGATCTGAAACCACCAACTTGCCTTCCCCGTGAGAGAGTGCCACCTTGTGTATTTCTCCCGGTTTGAAAGAGGAGAGCCAGGGAGAGTTATGGGAAGTTACTACTGTTTGTGCAATGTGCGAAATATGTCGATTGATATCGTTTCTGTACAATGTGGGTGAATTTTCAGAAAGATCACCCAACTTGCCACCGGGCAATAATCCTGATTTTATCAGAGCCTGGAATCCGTTACAGATACCGATAATGAGATGTTTTTTGGCTAAATGTCGCTCAATCGCCGCTTTGATCTTCTCGTTATTCAAAACATTGGCGATAAACTTGCCACTGCCGTCCGGTTCATCTCCGGAACTAAATCCGCCACTCAACGTCAAAATATGGGACTGATCTATCGACAATGCCAATTGGTCGATCGACTCCTGAATATCTTTAGAGGTTAAGTTTTTGAAAATCAGGAGTTTGGTTTCTGCACCTGCCTGTTCAAATGCGCGTGCAGTATCATAATCGCAGTTGGTACCGGGAAAAACCGGAATCAATACCTTAACCTTCTCTGTTTTAGAAGGATAGGGTTGATAGGTAATCGGTTTGTGATACTCCTGCTTCACCAACACTTTACCGTGATCCATTGCGGGTACCGTTTCGGGATAGATTGACGCAAAGGTTTTCCTCCAGGCTTGCAATGCTTTTTTCTTATCGATCGGCTGCTGATTGATCCTCCATTGATGATCTACCCT
>JAQVDG010000138.1 GCA_028698395.1 Weeksellaceae bacterium | reverse complement strand
TTCCGATCTAAATCTTTGACAAACAGCACTTTCCGATTGCGCGGATTTGCAATCCGTGCGTATTACAAGATATATGCCTCCTGAATCTTGTGTTCTGATTCTTCTTTCTTTTGTCTTGACACAAAAGAAACAAAAAGTCAAGGCAATTTCTGAATGTTCTGTTGGGGATATTAATCTTATGTAAACTGTAAAATTGTATAATGTATGGTGTACAAAAACTGTTGTCTTTTGTGTGGATTTCCCGAAAGGGATTAAAGTTCGCAAAGATATACAAATTTTTTCTGAATCTATTGTAAATCTCTTGTAAAACAATTGTAAAATACTTTTGTTTTTTTTGAAATTCTTCTAAAATTTCAATTTTTTAACCCTTTGTTCGAGTTTCGTTCGAGTTTCGTTCGAGAAAACTGCGTTTAAAGAGGGTCTGTCCGAACAACTCCCGAACAAGACCCGAACAAACCCCCTGTTTTTGTAAAATAAACCTTTCAGTATCGTTCAATTACTTTCAAGGCCTTTCAAACTAACTCTAAATCAAGTGGTAACACTCAATAGTGTTCACCGGTTTTTTTCTCAAAAAAGTCTGACTTAACTTTGAAAAAGAATAAAAAAGGAGGGGAATTTTCGAGATTTACAAATTGATTTTTTTATTTTACAAGAAAACCATCGCCCGAAATCTGATTTTTGTCCGGACTTTTTTTAATCGACTAAAAAATAAGTGTTGAATCAGAATAACTAAAACTTTATGAAGTAACGTACTTTATACAAAAATCCGGAAGTCAGAAAAAAGCCCTGTCAAAGTCTGAACTCCAACAGGGCTAAATCATGAAAATATACTAATTTTATACTGTTTGCTGTTTGATTAAATTCAAAGCTGAACCGGATTTAAACCACTCAATTTGCGCTGAATTATAAGTATGATTGGCTTTAATTAATTCTTTAGAACCATCTGCATGAACCAATTCCAAAGTCAAAGGTTTATTTGGTGCAAATTCAGTCAAATCAATGAAGTTAATTGTATCTTCTTCTTGGAATTTATCATAATCTGATTTGTCGGCAAAAGTCAATGCCAACATTCCTTGTTTTTTCAAATTAGTTTCGTGAATACGTGCAAACGAACGAACCAAAACGGCTGCAACACCTAAATGTCTTGGTTGCATAGCGGCATGTTCACGTGAAGAACCTTCACCGTAATTTTCGTCGCCCACCACAATAGTAGATATTCCGGCAGCTTTGTAAGCTCTTGCTACTTCCGGAACTCCGGCATATTCACCGTTTAGTGTATTTTTTACTTTATTGGTTTCCTGATTAAAAGCGTTAATCGCTCCGGTCAGTGTATTGTTGGCAATATTGTCCAAATGCCCGCGGAATCTTAGCCAAGGTCCGGCCATAGAAATGTGGTCTGTGGTACATTTTCCTAAGGCTTTAATCAACAATTTTACTCCGCTGATATTTTGTCCGTTCCAAGCCGGAAAACTTTCCAATAACTGAAGGCGTTCAGAATCGGGTTTTACTACTACTTCCACATTAGAACCATCTTCTACCGGAGCCTGATAACCGTTGTCTTGGTAAGAGAATCCTCCTTCCGGTAATTCTTCTCCTTTAGGTGGATCTAAACGTACTTCCTCTCCTTTATCGTTAATTAAAGTATCGGTAATCGGATTAAAATCCAAACGTCCGGCAATAGCTAAAGCCGCTACCATTTCCGGAGAAGTTACAAAAGCGTGCGTATTCGGATTTCCGTCTGCTCTCTTTTTGAAGTTTCGATTGAATGAGTGAATGATTGTGTTTTTTTCTTCTTTGTTTGCTCCTTCTCTATCCCATTGCCCAATACAAGGACCGCAAGCATTGGTGAAAATCACGGCATTTAAATCTTCAAAAGGTTTTAAAATACCGTCTCTTTCTGCTGTATAACGAACCTGTTCCGAGCCCGGATTAATTCCTAATTCTGCTTTAATTTTTAGTCCTTTGTTCAATGCTTGTTCTGCAATGGAAGCGGCACGGCTCAAATCTTCATACGAAGAATTGGTACAAGAACCAATCAATCCCCACTCTACTTTCAAAGGCCATCCGTTTCTTTCGGCAGCTTCCTTCATGTCCGCAACCGGCGTCATCAAATCCGGAGTAAAAGGTCCGTTTAATCTTGGTGATAATTTATCTAAATCAATTACGATTAATTCATCATAATATTCTTCAGGATTTTCATATACTTCTTTATCGGAACGCAAATAATCGCGTACTTGATTAGCGGCATCTGCTACATCACTTCGGTCAGTTGCTCTCAAATAACGTTCAGAAGCATCGTCATAAGCAAAAATAGAGGTAGTGGCTCCGATTTCGGCACCCATATTACAAATGGTTCCTTTTCCGGTTGCAGAAAGACTCTCAGCACCTTCTCCAAAATATTCTACAATTGCTCCTGTTCCTCCTTTTACAGTCAATTGTCCGGCAACTTCCAAAATCACATCTTTTGGTGCTGACCATCCGCTTAGTTTTCCGTTTAATTTTACTCCGATTAATTTCGGCATTTTTAATTCCCAAGCCATTCCTGCCATAACGTCAACGGCATCGGCTCCTCCAACTCCAATCGCTACCATTCCTAATCCACCTGCATTTGGTGTATGTGAGTCGGTTCCAATCATCATTCCACCGGGAAAAGCATAATTTTCCAATACAACTTGGTGAATAATTCCGGCTCCCGGTTTCCAGAATCCGATTCCGTATTTATTGGAGACTGATTCTAAGAAATTAAATACTTCGGATGATTTATTGATAGCTTCTTGCAAATCTTTTTCAGCACCTACTTTGGCTTGAATCAAGTGGTCGCAATGGACAGTGGAAGGAACTGCTGTTTTTGATTTTCCTGCCTGCATAAATTGCAATAATGCCATTTGAGCCGTTGCATCTTGCATGGCTACCCGATCCGGAGCAAAATCCACATAAGATTCTCCTCTTTGGTAAGCTGATGTTGCTTTTCCGTTAAATAAATGTGCGTAAAGAATTTTTTCAGAATAAGTTAAAGGTCTTCCCACTACCTGACGAGCTGTATCTACTCGGTCTTTCATTTGCGAATAAACACCTTTAATCATCTCTATATCAAATGCCATAATCTTAAATTTTAATTGTTTTTATTCAATAGGAGTGCAAATCTACTTCATATACTTTCATTTTTAAGACTTTTATGACTTAAATTAACTATTGTGCAATAATTTAGAATTATTACAATTATATTTTCAGATAATTTATCCTTTTTTAGCTAATTTATCAAAATTTTCATTCTTTTTTTGCGAATTTCTGAAAATATCTTGGGTTTTTATCTTATAAAAAAATTAGGAGTTGAAGCTCTTCAATTCTTATCTTTGTGCTTTTGCAACTTAATTCAGAAATAATGTCAAATGTAAAAGTGACAATCATTGACCGGGATGGGATTTCACATGAAATTGATGCGCCAACCGATATGTCGATGAATATGATGGAAACCGTAAAAGCTTATGAATTAGCTGAAGAAGGGACTTTTGGAATCTGCGGTGGAATGTGCATGTGCGCATCTTGCCAGTGTTATATAGAATCCGAAGGAGTCGGGCTCAACGAAATGGAGGACGAAGAAGAAGCCATGTTGTCGGAAGCTTTTCACGTGCAAGAAAACAGTCGTTTGAGCTGCCAAATTCCGGTAACAAAAGAGTTGGAAGGTTTAATCATACGAATCGCTCCAAAATCTTGATAATCTAAAATATAGAGCGAGTATTCAAGATTTTCTATTTTTTAGGCGGAACTAATAAAACAGATGTTTTTGTTCCTTTAATTACCTCATTGGACACACTTCCGACAAATACTTTGTACAAAGCGCTGTGGTTGATTAATCCCAAAATAATCAAATCTGCATTTACCGAATCAGCTAATTTCAAAATCTGTTTATGAGGCGTTCCCTTTAAAAGATGTGTTTCTGTTAAAATTCCGGCTTCTGAAAACCGGGATTTAAACAAATTTAAAGTCGTCATTTCTTTTTCAAAATCCGTTAAACTTGTTCCGGTTATATATTCAATTGTATTTTCTTCATCAGAAATTTCTTTACTTTTTGCAGTCGTTACATGTACCAAATGTACTTTAGCTTCAAATACAGAAGCGATTTCTATGGCTTTATTTGCAACTAAATCACCTTCTTTGTTAGAATCAATAGGAACTAAAATTGTTTTCATTTAAAAATTGGTTTTATTTTTCAAAAATACTGAAAAAACTAAATATTCCGACCTTTATTTATCGGAAGTAACGTAAAATTAACGATTCGATTCTACTGTCTCCTTTTTCCCTTTCTTTATTCTACTCTTATCGAAATAATTTTATGTAATTTTGAAACCTAAATTCAAAAAAATGAATCATAAAATATACGGAGTCGGTCATTGGACTTTAGCAGACGCAATTGCCGTTTTGAACGGAAAAGAAAAAGCAGTTCTTTCTGAACAATCCATCCAACAAATCAATCAATCGGCACAAAATGTTCAGTCGATTATAGATTCCAATATGGTCGTTTATGGAATCAATACCGGATTCGGACCTCTTTGTGATACCCAAATTTCAAAAGAAGAAACTCGAAAATTACAAGAAAATCTCTTAATCAGTCATGCTGTTGGAGTAGGAAATCCCATTGCAAAAGAAATTTCTAAATTAATGCTGATTACAAAAGCACATGCTTTAGCAAAAGGTTTTTCGGGTGTTACCTTGGAAGTGGTCGAGCGTATTTTATTGATGATTGAGAAAGATATTATTCCAGTTGTTCCGGAACAAGGCTCAGTGGGAGCTTCAGGCGATTTAGCTCCACTTTCTCATTTATTTTTACCACTCATCGGCAAAGGAAAAGTATGGGACGGCAATCAAATTATTCCCACTCAAGAAGCTTTTCAAAAACACCAATTAGAACCCATTCATCTTTCTGCCAAAGAGGGGTTAGGACTAATCAACGGAACGCAATTTATACTTTCTCATGCTTTAATCGGATTGAATCATTTTGCTTATTTATTGGATTTAGCTGATGCAATCGGAGCAATGAGTTTAGAAGCTTATTCGGGTGTGAAATCTCCTTTTATGAAAGAATTGCACGAAGTTCGTCCGTATGAAGGAACTCAAAAAGTCGCACACCGAATCCGACGAATTTTAGAAAATTCTGAAATCATTGAAAATAATGATTTTCCAAGAGTTCAAGACCCGTATTCTTTGCGTTGCATACCGCAAGTTCACGGTGCTTCCCGCAATGCGTGGTTGCATTTGCGCGATATGGCAGAAATCGAATTGAACTCCGTAACCGACAATCCCATTGTTTTGAATGGAAAAACTGCCATCAGCGGAGGAAACTTCCACGGACAACCCATGGCAATGGTTTTGGATTATGCTACTTTGGCCGCTGCAGAAATTGGAAATATTTCGGACAGAAGAAGTTATTTGTTATTGGAAGGAAAGCACGGTTTGCCACGATTGTTAACCGCAAGTTCGGGTTTAAATTCCGGATTTATGATTCCGCAATACACTTCGGCTGCTTTGGTTACAGAAAATAAAACACTTTGTTTTCCGGCTTCGGCAGACAGTATCCCGACTTCTTTAGGTCAAGAAGACCATGTTTCAATGGGAAGTATTTCAGGCAGAAAATTCAATCAGGTTTTAAATAATTTAGAGAAAATATTAGCTATTGAATTACTGTATGCTTGTCAGGGGCTCGAGTTCCGACGACCGCTGAAATCCAGTCCGGTTTTGGAAGAAATCTTTGGTTTGGTTCGCTCAAAAGTTGCCAAATTAGAAGACGACCGATTAATCGGTGAGGATATTTTAAGTATCATTCAAATGATTCAATCGTCTAAAATGAAGGAAATCATTGGGGAAATATAGGATTTTAATTCTTCAAAAAATCTTTTGCTTTATTCAGAGCTTTATCCAAACCGGAAACATTTTTTCCTCCGGCTGTGGCAAAAAACGGTTGTCCACCTCCTCCACCTTGGATTTCTTTGTCTGACTCCCGCACAATTTGACCGGCATTTAGTCCTTTTTCAGTATCCAGATTATCTGAACTAGAA
>JAQVDG010000137.1 GCA_028698395.1 Weeksellaceae bacterium | reverse complement strand
AGATTGAATATAAGCATCTTGACCGTCTTGATCTGTTGCATAAAGAATTACTAAATTCCCATCTTTATCTGTCTGGTTATTCTTAATTTTCTCATTTAACTCTTCCCAAGTAAAATAATTTCCATCTACCGTTGGAAATAACATGAATTTTTCTGATTTCTCTGCAAATTTTTCTTCAGAAACAACTCCATATTCTAAAACAACTTTAATATCATTCCATTTTTTCTCAAACTCTTCACGATCTTCTTTCAACAAAGAATTCATTTTATCGGCTACTTTACGGGTAATATATTGTGAGATTTTTTTCACTGCTCCATCGGCTTGTAAATAAGAACGAGAAACGTTCAAGGGAATATCGGGAGAATCTATGACGCCACGAAGCAACATTAAAAAATCAGGAACAATTCCTTTTACTTCATCAGTTACAAAAACCTGATTTTGATAGAGTTGTATTTTATCTTTATCAATATTTATATTGTTTCCTAATTTTGGGAAAAATAAAACGCCGGTTAAATTAAATGGGTAATCCACATTCAAATGAATCCAAAACAAAGGTTCTTCAAACTGCATGGGATAGATTTCATGATAAAAGTTCATGTAATCTTCTTTTTTTAATTCCGTTGGTGTTTTTGTCCAAGCCGGATTCGGATTATTGATAATATCCGGAACCTCTATTATTTCTGGATTTGCATCCTCTGCTGCATCTTCCGGTAAAGGTAAAGTTTCTTTTTTTGTTCCAAACTGAATCGGAATTGGCATGAATTTATTGTACTTCAGCAATAATTCACGAATTTTGAATTCATCTAAAAATTCTTTAGAATCCTCTGTAATATGCAAAATAATTTCAGTTCCTCTTTCCGATTTATCCGTTTCCTCCAAAGTAAATTCCGGGCTTCCATCACAAGTCCACCTTACTGCAACTTCATCTTTATAGGATTTTGTAATGATTTCTACTTTATCGGCTACCATAAAAGCAGAATAAAATCCTAAGCCAAAATGACCGATAATTCCGGTATCTTTTGCTGAATCTTTGTATTTCTCCAAAAATTCTTCTGCACCTGAAAAAGCAACCTGATTAATATATTTTTCAACTTCTTCAGCTGTCATCCCAATTCCTTGATCGATGATATGTAATGTTTTATTTTCTTTATTGACTTTCACTTCAATCATCGGATTTCCATATTCTGTTGTGGCTTCACCGAGTTGAGTCAAATGCTTTAATTTTAATGTAGCATCCGTTGCGTTAGATATTAATTCTCTTAAAAATATTTCATGATCACTGTATAAAAATTTCTTGATAAGTGGAAAAATATTCTCCACCGATACATTAATGTTTCCTTTTGTCATAGCATTCAAATTTTTAATGGCTGTTAGTCAAAAAAAATACCAGTTGATTGTTTGCTGACAAATTGTCGTTTTCATTTTGTTTTTTTGAATCAATTCATTTAACTTGGGCTTTTAATCTAAATATAAAATTGAGATGGGTAATAAAGCAAGTGCTTCTATAAAATCTGAAAAATACAGAACGGCAATTCGTACGGATAATCATGATTTTATTGTGGACGAACCGATTGAAGCAGAAGGAAAAGATTTAGGCCCTAATCCGGGAGAATTATTGTCGGCAGCTCTTGCTGCTTGTACAGCTATCACAATGAAAATGTATGCTGCCAGAAAAAATTGGAATTTAGAAGAAGCAATTGTGCATGTGGATTTTGAAAGAAATCTAAAAGAAAACAATACCACTTTTATAAAAGAAATTGAACTTATTGGAGATTTATCTGACGAACAAAAACAACGGTTATTTGAAATAGCAGAACGATGCCCTATTCATCGAACACTTGCAAATTCTATTGAAATAAAAAGTCGGGAAGTAAAATAATTATTGCTTCATAAGAGCAACAACTTCTGAAGAATTGTCTTCAAAAATTACACGTACCATATATTTTCCTTTTTTCAAATTCCGAACATTGATATCGATGGATTTTGAAGTGGAATTATAGGACTGTGAAAAAACTTCATTTCCAATAATACTGTAAATAGAAACCGAACGAACGGCTGAATCTGTACCTTCTACCGAAATTTTTATGTCGGCAACCGCAGGGTTAGGTAAAATACTTACTTTTTTTACTGAAATAGAAGAAGAAGTTGTAGATATAGGAGAATTAGCTTTTGATTGTGCGTTCACACTCAAAGCTACAAAACTAAAAATTGCTATGAATAAAAGTTTTCTCATATACGTACTTGCAAATTTAAACTATTTTTTTAATTGAGCAATAAAAAAATGCAACAAAAAATTTTGTTGCATTTTTTTCATTTATAAATCATTCTAAATTATAAGCTAAAACGAATATATCCTACCACTTTTAAGTCAGGATTTACTGTTTTCACATAATCGGCTACTGAAGTTTTACCATCTTTAATAAAGGCTTGGTGAACCAAAGTATTTTCTTTGAAAAATTTTTGTAATTTTCCTTTTGCAATATTTTCAATCATATTTTCAGGTTTTCCTTCCTGACGTAATTGGTCTTTTGCAATTTCTAATTCTTTTTCGATTACTTCAGACGAAACTCCATCTTCATTCAAAGCAACCGGATTCATGGCTGCTACTTGCATTGCTACCTCTTTTGCCACCTCTTCACCTCCGTTTACATTTGCAGAAAGGGCTGCTATTGCTCCAATTTTATTTCCTGCATGAATGTAAGCATTTACAAACGGACCTTCGATGGTTTGGAAAGTTCCGATTTCAATTTTTTCACCAATCACTCCTGTTTGTTCAATCAATTTTTCTGAAACCGTCATTCCGTCAATTGAAGCATTTAAGAAAGCATCTTTATTGTCATAATTAAATGCTAAATCAGCAAATTTTTGAGCCAAAGCGATGAAACCTTCATTTTTAGCCACAAAATCAGTTTCACAATTCAAAGAAATAATTACACCTTTGGTATTATCTGCATTTACTTTTGCAATTACAGCACCTTCTGTACTTTCTCTATCAGCTCTGTTTGCTGCTACTTTTTGTCCTTTTTTACGCAAGATTTCCACTGCTTTGTCAAAATCTCCGCCGGCTTCTTCCAATGCTTTTTTAGAGTCCATCATACCGGCTCCGGTAGCGTTTCTAAGTTTACTTACTTCTGAAGCAGTTGCTTTATACATTGTTTCTATTTTTTAAAGTTATTATTTGATTTTTTGAAAAAACGCAGTTCCTTCATTATCGAAAGAACTACGTTTTATTATTTTTTAAATTTCGTTATTGTAGAAATTTAATCTTTTTATTCTTTCGAGTCATCTTCAGAAGTAACAACTGTTTCTTCTTTAGGTTCTTCTTTTGATTTTTCTTTTTCTGCTTTGCGATTAGTCAATCCTTCTTTGATAGCGTTTGTTACATAAGCAAGGATGGTATCAACTGATTTCGAAGCATCATCATTAGCCGGAATAGGGAAATCTACTTCACGCGGATCGGTATTGGTATCGACCATTGCAAAAATTGGAATTCCTAATTTTTGAGCTTCTGCAACTGCGATATGTTCTCTGATTGTATCAACAACGAATACAGCAGAAGGGATACGTGTCATATCAGCAATTGAACCTAAATCTTTTTCCAATTTAGCTCTCAAACGATTTACCTGTAATTTTTCTTTTTTGGATAAAGTTTCAAAAGTTCCGTCTTTTTTCATACGGTCAATTGAATTCATTTTTTTAACTGCTTTTCGGATAGTAACAAAGTTTGTTAACATTCCTCCCATCCATCGTTCAGTGATGTAAGGCATATTTACACTTTCCGCATGTTTTGCTACTACTTCTTTTGCTTGTTTTTTTGTTGCTACAAAAAGAATTTTTCTTCCTGAAGCTGCAATTTTCCCCATAGCGTTAGCTGCTTCTTCTAATTTAACAGCTGTTTTATGAAGGTCAATAATATGGATTCCATTTTTCTCCATAAAGATATAAGGAGCCATGTTGGGATTCCATTTTCTTGTTAAATGTCCGAAGTGAACTCCGGCTTCTAACAATTCTTTTACATTTGCTTTTGCCATTTTCTTTTAATTTTTAGTTTACGTTCCGCCTAATCAGCAAGCAATAAATAAGTGGTTGAAATTATCTCGCCTTATTCATTTAGATGCTAAACTATTCGGAAAATGGATTAATTTATTTGAAATTCAAAGTTCAAAATTTAAAGTTTTTTATCTTAAAATAGTTCAAGATAAAACTTTGAATATTAAACTTTAAACAAGTTTTCTTAACGTTTAGAGAACTGGAATTTCTTGCGAGCTTTCTTCTGTCCGTATTTTTTACGTTCTACCATTCTCGGGTCACGAGTCAACAAACCTTCCGGTTTTAGTTGTATTCTGAACTCGGCATCCACGTCACAAAGAGCACGTGAAATCCCTAAACGAATGGCTTCTGCTTGTCCTGTTACACCTCCTCCAAATACTTTTACATCAACATTGTATTTTCCTTTAGTTCCTGTAATTGTCAAAGGTTGTTCTACTTTGTACTGTAAAACTCCGGTCGTGAAATAATCTTTTAATTCACGTCCGTTAATGAAAATTTCGCCTTTTCCTTCTTGCAAGTAAACACGTGCAACAGAAGTTTTTCTTCGGCCTATTTTGTGAACGATTGCCATAATTATAAATATGCTTTAATGTCTATTGATTTTGGTTTTTGTGCTTGATGTGGATGGTCTTCACCAGCATAAACATGAACGTTTTTCAAGATTTGAGCTCCTAATTTATTTTTAGGAAGCATCCCTTTTACTGCTTTTTCTATCAAACGGGTAGAATCTCTGTCAAACAATTGTTGAGCAGTTAAACTTCTTTGTCCTCCCGGATAGCCTGTGTGACGAATGTATAATTTATCGTCCCATTTATTTCCGGTTAACTCTACTTTGTCTGCGTTCAATACCACTACATAATCTCCGCAATCTGCGTGAGGAGTAAAATTGGTTTTGTGCTTACCTCTTGCTAACTTGGCGATTCCTGACGCTAAACGCCCCAAACTCAAACCGGTAGCATCTACCTGAATCCATTCCTTCTGGGCTGATTCTTTATTAGCTGATAATGTTTTATAACTTAACGTATCCACTGTCTTAATTTTTAATTATTTACTTTGTAAGTGAAATTTCGGGTTGCAAATGTATAAATTCATTTTTACTTACACAAATGCTTTTCCACAATTTATTTTGTTTTATAAAAAAAGGAGCTCCGAGATTCGAAGCTCCTAATTCAAACTTTTAAATTGAAATTTATTTTACAACTATTTTCTTTGTAATTATTTCTTTTCCTGATTGGATTTTTACCATGTAAACTCCAGCCGGAAGTGAAGAAACATTAATTTGTGTAGTAGTTCCACTTGCTTTAACATTCAACACTTGTTGTCCTAAAGTATTGTAAACTGCAATGTTATTAATCTCTGATTTTGCTGCAACATTTACAATGTCTTTTGTTACAGTAGGATAAACTTCGATTGAATTAACGGCTACATCTTGTACTCCTAAATGAAATTCTCCTTCATAGAATTTGATGTTATCGATGAACATAGAAGAACTAGGGTCGGCAGAATAAAAGTCAAATCCATTAATTTTTCCTTGGAATAATGGATCATCTCCAAAAGGAATATCAATAATATTTCCACCTGCATCTTGCCAGAAATACTCTTCTCCGTCAAAGAAGATTCTACATGTATTATTATCCATATCATGTTGAACAGCAATATTGAACCATGTTTCTTCCGGATAAGGGAAAGAATATGCAGTTCCTCCTGATGCAAAATAGAAAGTTCCCGGATCTTGAGGTGATCCTTCTACAGTAGGGTCAAGTCCGATATATGACTGATATGCCCAGTTACCGGTAGTTCCCATGGAACCTAAATCGTGTTGTGCATTAAAGTAACCGGAAGCAAAAAACTCAATGTAGATATCCATTGAATATGTCCAAATCCCTCCTTGTTTCATTCCTACATCTAAAATTGCATCTTGAATTCCATTTCCTCCGATGTATCCGGCTTGTACTCCTTCTGAAGCATAGTCAGAAACTATTAAGATATTTTCATCTGCAATATCTATTTG
>JAQVDG010000136.1 GCA_028698395.1 Weeksellaceae bacterium | reverse complement strand
TGTTATAATTTTTGAATTTTCAAATATAGAATTTTTTTAATTAAATTAACTTTGCACCCACTATGGTAGATTATCTTATTGTTGGACAAGGAATTGCGGGAAGCTGTCTTGCCCTGAAATTAATTAAAGAAAATAAATCGTTTATAATCGTGGATGAAAATAAAAATAAAGCTTCCACAGTTGCCGTAGGAATATACAATCCTGTTGTTCTCAAACGATTTGCTTTAATCTGGAAAGCTGAAGAGCAATTGGAATTATTGGAAGACTATTTTCAATCATTTGAAAATTTACTGAAACAAAAATTTCTTTACAAAGTACCTACTTATCGGATTTTCAATGATGAAAGTGAAAAAAAAACCTGGAAAAAAAAATCCGCTCTTCCACATTTGAAGAAGTTTTTATCAGAAGAAATTTATTCAAATCAAACTGAAAATTTAAATGCACCTTTGGGTTATTCCGAAGTTCTTCAAACCGGACGGATTGATTTGGAAAATTGTTTAAATGGATTTACTGATTATTTAATCCAACATGATTTATACAAAAATGAACGTTTTGATTATTCACAGTTAGTTATTGAAAAAGAGAAAGTTACTTACAAAAATATACTGGCTAAACGTGTGGTTTTTTGTGAAGGTTTTGGTATAAAAAACAATCCCTATTTCAATTATTTGCCTATAATCGGTGTAAAAGGAGAGGTTTTAAAAATTGAAACCAATAAAAAAATCCCAAATGGAATATGGAAAGCTTATAATTTCTTAATGCCTTTGCGGGACAATATTTGCTTCACTGCTTCAACGTATAATCGAGAAGATTTATCGTCGGAACCCAGTGAAAACGGAAAACAAGAAATTCTTACTCATTTAAAAGAAATCTACGATGGAAATGTAAAAATTTTAGAACATACTGCCGGAATTCGTCCAACGGTTATTGATCGTCGTCCGATTTTGGGAAGTCATTCGCTTCATAAAAACTTGTACATTTTAAATGGAATGGGAACGCGCGGAACTCTTTTAGCTCCTCAAATGAGCGAGTTTTTATATGATTTTATTGAATTCCAAAAAGACATTGATAAAGAAGCTGATATTCGTCGGTTCGACAAACTTATTTGTTGATTTTTAATCAGATAAAAAATCTTGAATCAGCTTTACAATTTTGATTTTACTGTTTTCCAAATCATCATTGACTAAAACTTTATCAAAATATTTAATAAACTCCAATTCTTTTTCGGCTTTATTAATCCGCATTTTTATTTTCTCTTCGGATTCTGTTTGCCGGCTTTTCAAACGGTTTTCCAGCTCTTCAACTGAGGGTGGCATAATAAAAATTGATAAGGAATTTTCCGGATAAAGATTTTTTAAATTCATTCCTCCTATCACATCAATATCAAAAATCACTGCTTTTTTTTGTGCCCAAATTCGTTCAATTTCTGATTTTAACGTTCCGTAAAAATTAGCTTCATAGACTTCTTCCCATTCCGCAAATTCTTGATTCTCAATTTTTTTCTTGAATTCTTCGGTGGAAATAAAATAATAATCCTTTCCATGAATTTCGTTTTCTCTGGGCGAACGAGTGGCGCAAGAAACAGAAAACTCTATATTTTCAACTTTTTCCAAAAGATGATGAACCAAAGTCGTTTTTCCCGCTCCGGAAGGGGCTGAAACAATGATAAGTTTTTTGAAATTCATGGGTTTTGTTTTATAAAATATTCAGAACTTGTTCTTTAATTTTTTCTAATTCATCTTTCATCTGAATCACAATTTTCTGCATACCTGAATGATTCGACTTTGAGCCTAAAGTATTGATTTCCCGACCGATTTCCTGACAAATAAATCCTAATTTTTTTCCTTCGGATTCTTCTGTTTTTAAAGTTTCAATAAAATATTTACAATGATTTTTCAAGCGGACTTTTTCCTCGGTAATGTCCAATCTTTCCAAATAATAAATCAGTTCTTGTTCATAACGATTCAAATCATAATCCACTTTTAATTCTTCCAGATTTTTCACAAATCGTTCTTTTAAAACTTCAATTCGCTCTTTTTCAAAAGGTTCTACTTTTTCAAGTAAATTCTCAATGGCTTGAATTCTCCGGATAAAATCTTTTTCCAAAACACTTCCCTCTGCTAAACGAAATTCATTCAGATTTTCTATTGCTTCTTCAATCAAACGAAGTGTAATTTTCCATTCTTCTTCCTCAATCTCATTGCATGCAAACGTCATAACATCCGGCAAACGCATCACAATTGCCAACAATTCCGAATCGTTTGCTTGGGGTGTAATTTCTTTAAATTCATTGATATAAGCTCGTATCACTCCGGCATTTACCGTTTGAGTTTTACCCGAAGCTGAAGATTCTGTTTGAATGGAAAAATCTACTTTTCCTCGTTGTTATTTTTCAGACAAAATTTTTCGGATTTCCAATTCTTTTTCCTTGTACAAATAAGCAATCAGGGTATTTAAATCCAACGTTTTACTATTTAGAGAACGAATTTCAACGGTAATTTTTTTTTCAGCATATTCGGCACTGGACTTTCCGTAACCGGTCATGGAATGAATCATAAATGAACTATTTGTCGCAAAAATAACTAATATTGAGAAAGAAATTGAAAATTTTCAATCGGATTATTCAAATAAACCGGTTTGTGGATTGATTTTCATCTTTCCAAGGTGTTTATACGCTTTTTCGGTGGCTTCTCTTCCTCTCGGAGTACGCATCAAATAGCCTTCCTGAATAAGATAGGGTTCATAAACTTCTTCCAAAGTACCAATATTTTCACCAACAGCAGTTGCAATAGTTGAAATTCCAACCGGACCTCCTTTGAATTTATCAATAATAGTCAATAAAATTTTATTATCCATTTCGTCCAATCCGTTTTGGTCAACTTTTAATGCGGTTAAGCTGAATTCTGCAATTTTTTTATCAATTTTCCCACTTCCTTTGATTTGGGCAAAATCACGTGTTCTACGAAGCAAAGCATTGGCAATCCGAGGAGTTCCCCGGCTTCTTCCGGCAATTTCAATAGCGGCACTTTCTTCAATATCGGTTCCTAAAATTCGGGAACTTCGTTGAATAATGGTACTCAATAATTCTTGATTGTAGTATTCAAACCGAAAATTAATTCCAAATCGGGCACGCAAAGGAGCGGTTAATAAACCGGAACGAGTGGTAGCACCAATCAAAGTAAACGGATTCAGTCCAATCTGCACTGAGCGTGCATTAGGACCGGATTCAATCATAATGTCGATTTTGTAATCTTCCATGGCGGAATACAAATATTCTTCAATTACCGGTGACATTCGGTGAATTTCGTCAATAAAAAGCACATCATTTTCCTCTAAATTGGTCAAAAGCCCGGCTAAATCTCCGGGTTTATCCAAGACCGGACCGGAAGTAATCTTAATTCCAACGCCTAATTCATTGGCTATAATATGTGCTAAAGTTGTTTTTCCCAATCCCGGTGGACCGTGCAAAAGAACATGGTCTAAAGCTTCTCCCCGTAATTTGGCGGCTTTTACAAAAATTTCCAAATTATCGAGTATGTGCATTTGTCCCGTAAAATCATGAAAACTTTGCGGTCGGAATTGCTCTTCACTGTGCAATTCTTCTTCTGAAAAATTTTCTCGGTTTGGATTGAGTAAGTTTGACATGAATCAAAAAATATGGAAGACAAAGTTAAATATTCTATATGAGCTTTAAAGAATTCCCATCTCTTTATTTATTTTCATCCGGTTTTTCTTTGATTTTTTCAATGTATTCTACTTTTACGGCATAAGATGCCGGTTGAATTCCTCCTGAAAATAATTTTGTGTATTCTTTGGTAAATTCTGCACCAAAATATAGGATAGCAGCTGAATAATAAATCCACATTAAAAGTAAAATAAGTGAACTGGCAGCTCCAAAAATGGAAATACTCGTTGTGTTTTGAAGATAAACGGAAATTCCATATCGCCCTAACATAAATAATAAAGTGGTGAAAACAGCTCCAATAATTGCGTTTTTTAAAGGAACTCTTGCGTCGGGAAGAATTTTAAATATACATCCAAAAATTGAGGTCGTGACGATAAAAGTTAGGATTAAATTCAAATTAGTCAGCATCTGATTGGATATTCCCGGTATAATCTGATTGAAATAATTAATCAAAACAAGTAAAATGGAATTGAGTAATAAAGAAGTAATCAATAGAAAGCCTAATCCTAAAATCATTGAAAATGAAGTCAATCGGTCGAGAATAAACTTCAACCAACTTTTTTTGGGTTTGGGTTTTATGTCCCAAATCCGGTTAATTGAATCCTGAATTTCTATAAAAACTGTTGTAGATGTGAAAATTAAAGTTCCAATTCCAATGATAATTCCAAAATAAGATTGTGAAGAAATGGATAAATTTTCCATCATAGAATGCAATTGTAAACTGACTTCTGTTCCTAAAATATCACCCAATTCGGATAGTATTTCCTGTTCGGCATTGGTGTTTTCTAAATGTTCTCCGTACAAAAAACCGATAACCCAAATGATGATAAGCAACAAAGGCGTAATTGAAAAAATAGAATAATATGCCAAAGCCGCACTCAGTTTCATACATTTATCATCAATAAATGACTGAACAGCATTGAACAATACTTTTCCCATTTTTTTCCAATATTTTAGTGTAAAAATCTCCTTCATCACCTATCAGATTTTTGATTCTTTTTTCATCTTAAGAAAGATTAAAATTATAAAACTTATTAAAAAAGAAACGCCCATTGCCAAAGTAGAAACCTTCATTCCGTCTGTCATTTCAATGATTACACCAAATAAAAAAAGACCTAAGCAAAGTGCAATTTTTTCAAAAACATCATAAAAACTGAAATAAATCGTAGCATCTTCGGTTTCCGGTAAAAGTTTAGCATAAGTAGAACGCGACAAAGGTTGAATCCCACCCATCACTAAGCCTACTAAAGCTGCCATAAAATAAAACTGATATTCTACATTCGGGTCTTGTTTGTTGATGGAATATCCTAATAAACAAACAATAATCCAAATGAAAACACCAATTAAAAGTGTATTTCGGTTTCCAATTTTAGAAGATAAATACGAAAAAAGCCAAGCACCTAAAATTGCTTCCAACTGAATAAGTAAAATAGTCATAATCAGTTTATCGCTACTCAATCCAATTTCAGATTGGCCAAATAAAGCTGCAATTAAAAATATAGTTTGCATTCCCAGGCTAAAAAAGAAAAAACCACTTAAAAAAACTCGAAGAGGAGTATCTTGATTCAATTCTTTTCCTGTTTTTATTAATTCTTTGAAACTGTTTTTAATAATTTCTTTCGGAATTTCTTTTTTCTTTTTTCCGGAAGGTAAATTTTTAAATGTGATTTGTGCGAAGCCCATCCACCAAAGTCCAACTAACACAAAACTAATACGTGTATAAAGTCCTTGGTTTTCTTTTCCAATAGTTTGAATTAAAACTAAACACAATATTAAAAGTAAAACCGAACCAATATAACCAATAATAAATCCTCCGGCAGAAGTTTTATCCATTTTGTCTTCTGTTACGATTTCAGGAAGATAGGCATTGTAAAAAACCATACTTCCCCAATAACCGATTCCTGCTAAAACATTGAATAAAAGTCCTAATCCAATTCGTTCTCCGGTAAAAAAGAAAAGAGCAATACAACTTATTCCACCCAAATAACAAAAGAATTTCAGGAATTTTTTTTTGTTTCCGATTGTATCAGCTATGGAACTTAGTACCGGAGAAAGTAAAATCACAATAAAAAAACAAAGAGCTAAAGAAAAATTAAATACTGCTTGTGGATGAAATCCCATGAATTTTAATGGATTTTCGGTGTCCGATAAAGTAACTGCACCATAATAAATCGGAAAAAGTGCTGAGGCAATTACCAAAGAATGAACTGAGTTTGCCCAATCATAAAACTTCCAACCTCGGACAACTTTTTTATCATTTTTTTTAACCATATTTAATTGATTTGTAATCTTTACTTATTTACTAAAGTAATCATAAGGAATTTCTTAAAAAAATAATTTAACAGAATTCAAATAAAAGAATAAAAGACCAATTTCTTACCTTAAACGGATT
>JAQVDG010000135.1 GCA_028698395.1 Weeksellaceae bacterium | reverse complement strand
TAAACGGTCTGCTACGATTGGCCATTCTGATAGCCGGTATGACAGTGCCGGAAGCAGTCAAATTATCGCTGATAGACTAACCAATGAGTTTGCGGTCAAAAAGATCAATCACGCATGTAAGATAAAGGAATCCATCCTTGCAGGAGATGTAAGTGATATCGGAGACACATGCCTTCATAGGTTCATCTTGTTTGAAATCACGGTTCAACAAGTTAGGCGCCACCTTATAGTTGTGAGATGCGTCAGTTGTTACCCTGAAACGTCTCGAGAGCTTGCTTTGCAATCCCATCCTTTGCATATGGCGTGCCACAGTGGTTCCGGAGACAGTTATTCCCAATGCCCGCAAATCTCCAACCAGACGGGGACTACCATTGTACTAACTTATAAGTGTGCATTACAAGTCTAATTTTTCGAAATCAACTTCTTCAACAACAAGAAAGTCTTTCCAATAAGGAGCTTCTTTATAAGAATCTTTTGAACCCTTAGGTACACCTAAATACTTGGATTCAGTAAAAACCCTATATTTACCCCAATAGTCATCAATTGTTGGGGGAGTTTTAGATTTACTGTAAATCTTATTCAAATTTGTTCCTAGAAAAGCTCCAACTCCAATACTTTGCACGGAATTTGGTATAATTAAATCTCCTGTAATTCCAGAACAAGACCAAAACGCATCTCGCCCAATAAATTTCACTGTTGAAGGTATAATTAATTTATTATTAATTCCAGTACACCCACCAAAAGCCCCTCCTAAATATTCTAAACCCTCACTTAAATATAATCCTGTTATTTTAGGGCATCCATAAAACGCAGCATCCTCTATAGTCTTCACACTTGGAGGTATAATTAAATCACCTGTCAAATTTATACAATAATTGAATGCTCGATATCCTATACTGGTGACTGTTGAAGGGATATTGACTGTATTTAAGTTGGTACAAAACCTAAATGCGTCACTATTAATTCTAATTAGACCTTCATTTAGCTCTACTTCAGTTAGTTGATCGCAAAACGAGAAAGATTCATTTCCTATAACTTTTAAATTGTTTGGCATAACTAATAGTCCTGATATACTAGAATAACTAAAAGCACCACTCCCTATTCTTTCAACTGTAGGGGGAATTGTGCATTTTAGTATTTTAGATTTATGAAATAAAAAGTCTGGTATTTCTTTCAAAAAATTTGGCAATTTTACTTCTTCTATTATATTATTGTTTTCAAATGCCCTTTTTGGTAAAGAAATATTATCTAACATTGATATATCTAAGAGCTTAAGTGCAGGCATTTCAGAAATAGCTAAAAAATCAAATTCATTTAGGGAGCCTGATATAGATAAATTTGTTATTTTTTGTTTCTGCTCATCATTATAAAATGAGTTTAATGTACCAGGAGTTTCGACGTTTACTGGAATAACTTTTACAGTACAATTTGCTTCAGCCATTCCTGATTTTACTGTTATAATTGCTTCTCCGATCCCTACCGCACTGATAATGCCCTCTTCATTAATTTTGGCAATATTATCATTATTACTTGTCCAAATAGCAGTTTTATTTGTTACATTCTCTGGTTCAATCGTAACTGTCATTTTTTTTTGATAACCAATAATTAATTCCACTAATTCTGTATCAAGATAAATATTGCTGGCTTCGATCGGTTTTACATTTATCTCACATTCTCCTGTAATATTTTCAGAACTTGCTGTAATAACAGCACTGCCTAATCCAACAGCTTCTATTAAACCTTCATTCGTTACTGTTACAATATTTTCATTACTTGACTTCCATGATATTTTTTTTGTTGTAGTATTAACAGGATTTAGTGTTGCTTCTAGTTTATGTGTATCACCTAACAAAATATCAATTGTTGCAGGTGTAATACTTATAGACTCTGCTTTTATTGGTAAAACTTTCACTTTACAGGTAGTGATTAAACTTAATCCGACAGCTTCTACAGAAAGGATTCCCTCTCCTATTTTTAAAGCGTTAATAATTCCACTATCATTTACAACAAAAATATCTGTATCCAATGACTTCCATATGTATTTAGGAGGCGACAATTCTGACGGATAATGAGAAACTTCCACTTTGTGGATGTTCCCTACATTTACACTTATTTCATTTGGTAATAATATACTATTTATTGCTATTTCCTTTTTATCACAAGACAAAAGCATTGTGATTATCAACAAAAAACTACAAACTCTTTTCATAACTCCTAATAAATTATTGTATTATCTCGAATCCGCATCAAAGAATGTTAAAAAATCGAGTAGGAGGAAAACGAAGTAGCTTTTTTCCTACTTTCGTTTTCCGACTTCTCACACCACCCGGCATACGGTTCCGTACCAATGCGGTTCCATGTTTTGACACATTACTGCGTGATAGATGTTGTTTTCTGTTATCCCTTTGAGAAGCACCGCTCTTACCTTTCCTTCGGATTCCGTCCTATTCTTTTGGCAACGAACCTCTTTCGAGCATCTGGCTACTAAGGACTCGTAAGGTAACATTCATTAACTATCTGTCAAGTTTCACAAGGTTGTTTATGGAAACTTGGACTTTTATTCGGTTGTAAACATAAAATTTTGTTTTTAAATATGCAAGGATTTTGTTTAAAAACTTCAGGTTTTAACATAAACCATTTTTCGATGGCCTGAAAAGGGTTTTTTACGCCCGGTTCTTTTCTCACTTCAATGTGTTTTTATAATTGGATTTATTTATAATAATTTCCTCAATGGTATAAATTTCGATTGAGCATCAGAAAATAGGGAATAAACATCGTCTGCCTATTCCCTATTCCTTTCACCCCGTCAAATAAGAATCCATCGACTCGCTAACCAAAATAAGCGTTTTAAGCATTATTTTTTCGGCTTCGTTTGGTAAATGCAATTCCATTTTGCATTCAATAGTTTGAAAAGCTATCAAAAAAAGCAAAACTATCAAAACAAGCGAGCAATTGTTCGTACTCTAAAAGAAAAAAAGCCCCACAATCCTAAACTGTGAGGCTTCAATAGCTGTTTAAATAAACTGATTAAAGAAGGTTCAGTACATCACCTACCTCTTTGTCGGACGGACTTTCCAGCTCTTGGATTGCCTCCATCTCGCTGGCAATTAGTGAATTTAAGCGTCGCATTTCATTTCCTACGACCAAACGTTCCTGCTGTTCGGCATACGTCCCTGACGGAATAATTGAAAATAGCATCCGAGCTTCGGCAAGTTGTCTTTTTAGTTCTCTTACGTTTTTTTCTCTCTCTGCTAAGAGCACTTTATTTTTTCGTTCTTTGTCTAATAGTGTTTCCATATTCTCAAAATTTATCTATGATTTCTTTAAAAACTTCCTCTCCACCAGCTTCGGCCGTTGAAAGAGCCAACTTGGCTTTTTCTATTTCGGCCTGAACCTGATTTCTCTCATACATCAACTTCGAGCGTTCGCTCGCCGTTTCGGCTGTAAAATTTTGGCTGATCTCAAATATTCGACGGGTATAATCATTATACTCCTGTTCGAGGCCTGCAAGTCGGGCTTGTGCCAACCCAACTGCCCGTTGTTTATTTTTCATTGCTGCGGCATATTTACTTCGGATATGCTGATATTCCTCGCTTCCCGATGAAAGATCACCACCGTCTGGCTCTCTCAATTTTGCGGATCTTTTTTCAAAGTCCGTTTCGTACTCTTCAACTTTTCTTTTCAATTCTTCTTTGTTCATAATTTTTAATTTTAAATCAATTGTTGTTTAATGATAGGAATTCTATTTCTTCTTTAGTTAGCGGCCGCAATTTGAAATCTTGCTCAATGGGTTTCGCCTGATCGGTTAAACCTAAAATGCGGGCTATGCTGTCAAGCGCTTTTATTTTATCGAATAACTCGACACGAACATATTCAATGTCCACTATTTCAGGCTCAAGTTTTGACCCTACATTCCGTTTTGTTACCTTAGTGTTTATGGACTTTATGCAGCTCCGTTGCGCATCTGTAAGGCTTTCAAAATCCTTTAGTGTTGTCCAATTGTCATACAAATCTCCGATATTGCTAAACGCTATTTGACCGAGTTCTTCTAAAATCCTAATTGCGGTTATTTCGCTTGCCCGCTGTAAATCACGTTGCAGTTCAGAAATTCGGTTTTGGATTTCAACATTTTTCAACAAACGCCCTCCTATTGAGTAAGCCGTTTTTTCGCTGTAACCCGCTCTGACTGCGGCCTGCGTTGCGTTTAAGTCGATCAAATATTCCCGACAAAATTTTTCCTGTTTTTGGTTCATAATTCATTTTTTATGTCAGTTTTCGTGTAAAATCATTGTTCGTTTGCCTGTCTGTTTCAAAATTATCTCAAATATTGTCATCATTTCTCTTTAAAATTTTAGTATCATTTTCCCAACGGGTCTTTTTGTTCTTTCTATTTTGTTAAAAAAATTAACAAACTCTATATCATATCTACACCCCACCCACCCCACTTATATATAGTGGGTGGGTGGGTGGGTGATATAGAAACTTAAAATGGTAATTCATTTTCATCATTTTTAACAAAATCATCTTCATCAAATTTTAGCCTGTAATTACCGTTCAAATCCCGATATATCCAATTTGCATTCAACGCTCGAGCGATCCTATTCTCGCAGGCCGTTTTTCCCTTATCAAGTTTTGCCATCAATTGATTTCTTAGATCGCCATAGGAAAGAAACTCGGCATACGAATAAATTTCTTCTAAAACTTCTTTTAGATTTTCTGTTCTCTTTAAAACGGTTGCGCATTGTTCTGGTAACCCTTTCTCGTTTATAACGAATGAGAACGGGACAAAATCAATCGACCTGCAAAATTGGGGCTTCGCTGTCGTTACATCGGCTTCCTTATAGACTAACATCACCGTCTCGCTTTTTCGTTGCAATTCGCTTCCAAAGTGGCCTCTGGTTTTCTCGGAGTTTGGATTTGTATGCACAACGCTGCAAATATGACACTTTTCCACACTTGCAAGCCTCATCAAATTTTGAACCATTTCCGTACTTTGGATTTCATCGTTAGTATTGATCAAAAGATCAGCCGATCCATCAATGAAAACAAGTTGAGGCTTAAAATCTGAAATTGTGTTACAGAGAATTTTAAAGCGTTCTTCAGGTGAAATTTCCCTCAATGACAATACTCTTAGAGTTTCCTTGTGAGGGTCTTCAAAGTTCCACCCCATTAGGCGATAAATCCTTCGTATCAAAAATTGAACAAATACACGAGTTTGCTCTGTATCAATGATGAGCAATCGTTTATTGGGTAGCTCACTGTTTAGGCTCATAAATCCATCGTTTCTCAAAAAAGCAACCGCAAGTGCCGTAATTAAAAACGTTTTGCGGCTCTTTGGCAATCCGGTGATGGTCGATATATCTCCAATTGAGAAAATCGGTGTATCGCCTTGCTGGAGCGCCACAACGGTATCTGGAATATCCTCGTTTGCGTTCACGTCAAATCTGTATTTGTCGTCGTTATTTTTTCGGAAATCCATAACTGTTTCGCTCATAATAATGGCAGGTTTACTATGTCGATTGGTATATCCGTACTTATTTTCTCGATTGCAAGGTCGAATTCTCCAACATTACCGTAAGGCGTCAGCTCTCGAGGATTTGCGATTCCGATAACGTATCGTGCAGGTATATCGTCACGCAACGGCACAAGAAGCAATAATGCATCGCATTTCATGTCGATGGCTTGGCGTATTTTTTGGGTTAAATATTTATTTGCCTCGTTGTACAAGAGCGTTGTTTCGGTTAACACGATCGGCAGGATATCGTTTTCGAGGAATAGAATTTCTTGTTGCAACTTCTTTCGTGCAAAGTCATTTTTTTGCTTCTTCAGGAACTCTTTTTTGTCGGCAATCAACTTCTGCAATTTCTCACTTTCAAAGCTATCGATCATCGTTTTTTCCTCCCTCCAAAATTTTTTTAATGTCACTCATCCTGTAACGACGTTTGCCTCCAATTTCGATTGTTTTCAAATATCCACTTTTATCCCACCGCCAAAGGGTTGTTTTGCTCACATTCAAAATCTTTGCGACTTGATCGACGCTTGGATACGTTTCAGTACTTGCATCAGTGATTTGTTGCTCAAGCTCCTTTCGAGTTTT
>JAQVDG010000134.1 GCA_028698395.1 Weeksellaceae bacterium | reverse complement strand
ACTCATAGCCAAGGAAAAATCCAAATCGTTTATAATCGGTATCGGCAGAAATCCCTTTTTCCGGAAAAGAAACCGCCATCATCTGAATTTCGTTTTTAGTCATCATTGACAGAAATAAATCAAATCCTGCCTGAAATGCACTGGAACGACTGATTCTTTTATCAGCATAAGCAGAAATGAAATAAAATGGATATTGTCCGCTTCCGATGATGTGGCTTTCGTGAACACCGGTTTTAAAAGCTAAATTGTATCGAATTGGTTCAGTGAAAATCGTATCAGAAAGTGATTGAGGTAAATATTCTCTTTCTGTTTTTGAATCAAAAGCATGATGAATACCTAAACTAGCTCCAACTGTATTAATGCTCGTATTGGGTGTTTTAATGGTTCCGTTGGAATGATGAATCAAAAAGACACCTGCCCGAACGCCCAAACCTTCCCAAATATTTTCTTTTTGAAAATTCAGCATAAAAAAAGTAGCAGGCATTAAATAAGAGCCCCATGCAAGGTTGCGATAATTCTTTTCTTTGTCATACGGATGTGTGTTTAACGCAATTCCTTGTCCGATTCTTAATTGTAAATTCCGTTGAAAAAAATAAAAATTATAATGAGCAAACAAACCATATAAATCACCAAGAATCTCGTTTTTATTGTTTTGATAATGAAAAGTCAACCCAACATCCGGATAATTTAATCGGGATTCCCATTCATTTCCACCGAAAGTTTTTTGTTGAGCCGAAATAAAAACCCCTTCTGGATGTGACTTAATTAAATGCCGGATTTTTTCACTGTGCGGCAAAAAACTTCCGTAATAGTAATTTACATCAAGTGTATATTGCGGTTTTGTTTCCTGAGCATACGAAAAAATGCAGAGTAAATTTAAAAAGTAAATTAACTTTTTCATAATGGCAGGTCAAAAATAGAAAAACTGTAAATTATACCAACTTTTTCCATTGAAAAAGAAAAATCCATTTTGGGTTTAAAGCAATGATTCTCATTGTAATGAATTAAAAAAATAATTAGGAAGAAATCAAAAGAGTAGGTAGAAAATAAAAATGACTCTTGGATTTTTCTTATTTGTTTCTAAAAAATATGTTAAAGAATTATAAAAATTATAAGGAAAAATAGTATTTTTGTTAAATAAACGAATTGTGATGAAAGCAAGACTAAGCGCATTTTTGTTTTTTTTAGGATTTTGCAGCATTTTAAATGCTCAAATTATGATTACATCCGAATGGTATTCCTATGGAATTTTTAATGAGGAAACAAAAGAATGGGATATGCTTTTGGTGGATGAAGAAGAAATAAATGTCTTGAGTTTGTTTTTTGATTTGAATGTAATGTTACTTGTGAATGAAAATTTAGTTCAAGAATTTTCGATTCTCAATTCCGATTCTGAAAAAAATAAGCTGACCGTTACTTTGAAAAATGAAAATAAGCAGGATGCCACTCTGATAATCGATAGAAAAAATAAAGAAGCACAATTGACTCAACTCAATTCGGAAGGAAAATTACTTCTTTATTTGTTCTATATTTCCGAATATTCAGTTGAAAATTAACCTAAATCAAAATAAATTTAATCAAAAATCAGAATAGTATGAAAACAAAAATTTTATTTTTAATTGCTTTTATAAGCTTGATTGGCTTTTCAAAAGCACAATTGATTATCTCCTCAGACACTTATACGCAAGGGGTTTACAACACCGCAAAGGAAGAGTGGGATTTTATTGTATTACAAAAGAAAGTCACGAATGTTTTTGGAATTATGGAAGATATGAGTGCGTTTATTCACGCCAATGAAGACGGAACGACAGTTGTTTATACCATAACCAATTATGAATATGACGATGAAAGTGTAAAATACTCTATTGTTATGCAGGATGACTCCAAAAAAGAATACGTTTTAATCATTGACGGAAGTAATTTAGACATTGGAATCAGCTATTATGATGCTAACGGAAGGCAGATGATGGATTATTACAACATTGTTGACGTTTCCGGTTTAGATGAATAAGAAAAAACTACACAAACCTAATTTATGAAATCAAAGTTTTTATTTTTAATTGCTTTTGTAGGCTTGATTAGCTTTTCAGAAGCACAATTGATTATCAGTTCAGACACCTATTCACACACTATTTACAATGAAAGCAAAGGAGAGTGGGATATTCTGATTAACCAGAAAAAAACCAATAATGTATTTGGAATCATGGAAGACATGAGTTCGTTTATCCACATGTCAGAGGATGGGACTGTTCTTATTTATACAATTACTGAATGGGATTACGATGAAGATGGTGTGGTTTTTACTATTTTTATGGAAGATGATGCTAAAAAAGAATACAGTCTTGTCATCGACGGGAAAAACGAAGACATGATGATTGCTTGGATTAATTCAGATAAAAAACAGGAAGCAAATTACTATACCATCAGTAAGATTGAAGACACTACAAGTAGTGAGTAAATACAAAATTTTCTTTATATAAAATATTGAAATCCAAAAGGACGAAATTGCCGTCCTTTTGGATTTTTTTAGCAGAATAAAATAATAAAAAGTGTGTTTGATTTAATCTTTAAGGCTTCAATACAATTCGTTTTACCATAACACTTTTAGAAACTTTATCTGTCAACCTTACAAAATAAACACCCGGATTTGCGGTAGAAAGATTAATACTAAATTGTTTATTTGAACTTTCACCTTGGGAAATAAGTTGTCCTAAAACATTAAAAACTTCAAATCGCAATGGATTCAAAGAAGAATTTGCTACATGGACGATTCCGTCAGTAGGATTAGGATATAAGATGATGTGTGAGCTTAATTCGTTTTCAGAAGTAGTAAGAATAGAAAAATTGGCAAAAGTAGTCGCCTCTTCCGAATCGAAATTACCTCCGTTAACAATAATCTGCCCCTCTGTAGTTTCTAATTTATAACTTCCAATACCATAATTACAGCAAATTCCATCTCCCCATTGATCTAAAATGGTGAATGTATAACAGTCGTCTTCAGTTAATTCAAAAGCAGCATTGATTGTTTGATTATTACCATAAGGTCCACCCGAATAAAGTACGGTTCCGGCAGAATTCTTGAATTGCCAAGTAGTTTCTTCACCGTAATTATCCGTCACAAGAGTTAAAAGAACTTGTGAAGTTTCAAAAACTTCAACAGTACTAAATTCGGTAGAAGCCTGATTGTTATTTGGAAATTCATCTTCGCTATTATTTGGATTTTCAACGCTTGCTGTAAGAACTCCGTTTTCAGTGATTATGATTTCGCCTAAATTAAGATTTTCTGTTTCGCCTTGTTCTAAATTACCTGTCCACTGAATCAATACCGGAGTGGTATTATTTATTTGATAGGTAATATCGGCAGAAAGAAGATTTTCGGTACCATAATTTCGTAATTTCAGAATAGGATAAATTTTGTTTTCACAAAGTAAATTGGGGACATTGGCGATAGATATACCGATATTCAATGCATAAATTTGTAAGGGCGGATAAGGGTCTAAGGTAGTAGTACCCGTATTTTGAGGGTCTAACCATTCTTTTAGTCTTGAATCAGCAGTTTCTCCGGCATCCCAAGAAACACCTAAACGACCGTATTCATCATATCCACCGTTATTATTTGTAGTGTTGCCTATACAATCTGCAGTACCCCGCCAAAGCTGCCCGATGATTCGCCCTTCGGTATCAAATAGAGGAGATCCGGAAGAACCACCTTCGGTAACGCCTAATTCCCAGTTGTGAATTCTCCAAACAGGTTCTCCATAAGTGTTAAGGGGTGAAGGAGAATTTTCGTCAACACAAACTTTCATAATGTCTCCTGCCGGATGTGAAATGCCAAATGATTTTTCAGGGGTTGTATCCGTGCGATCCCACCCAGCCCATACCAAATCCCATTCCGGTGGAATAGGATTATTGATTTCTACTAAACAAAAATCAGTAGCGTATTTACGTGCTTTTAGTGTAGCACCACTCATGATAAAATTAGTTGGACCGTTGGTGCTATTAGTTGTAGCAGCACAAACCGGATCCGGACTAATCCAAAGAAAGCGGAAAGACCAATTCGCCGGATTGCTGTAACAGTGATTGGCAGTAAGAAAATAAGGAGTACCGTCGTTGGTGGTATTGTTGATGAGTGAACCTGTGCACCAGTTAGAGTTTCCGACAAGTATCAGTCCCACTGCTCTTTTATTGAGATTTTTATGATCTTCTAATTCAGGATTGATGGGGCAGTCCACGTCGTGATTACAATTTCCGGAATCATTAATGGCTTTTTCTTGAAGAAAATGGTTTTGTGTGCGATAACCATGTATTACTTTTGTGATTCGTAAAGTTCCTTCATCTCTGGCTTGTGAAGGTTCAAAATATTCAATCCATACATCATCACCGGCAATCAGCCAAGTTCCGAGTGTACGTTCATTATTGTTTTCAGTATGGGTATAAGCACCCAACAAATCGGTTTTATCGTTGTTGTATAAATAGATAGTAGCTCCTTCCGGAAGATAAAAATCTTCAAAAAGGAAATTCAATGTATGAGCTCCTTGTGATTTAAAACGAAGTTGCCAGATGCGTCCACCTTTAGGAAGTTCTGTCCAACTACCGGAATTATCCAAAGTATAATTTACAATGAATTCTTTACCAAATCGCCAAGGAACATCTCCTTTTTTATCGTTTAGTGCATCTTCTATAAGCATTTGATCAACATCAAATGCCGGCATTTTTATAGCGGTCAGATTTGATTTTAAATTCAGATTCCAACTTACCGGATTGCCTTCATTGGTAATTTGTGCCGTTATTAAAATAGAAAAGCAAAAAAGTATGTAAAACAGTTTTTTTTTCATTACAATTGTGTGAAGTGTTATTATAATTCAAAGTTAGAATAATTTTGTACATCACTGCAATAAAATGTGTTGTATTTACTAATTGAACTTATCTGCTATTTGTTCAAGAAAAGGAATTTATGTTAATATTCAAAATCTGATTTTTTACCACCAATTGCTTGAAAAACAGGATAATCAATGGTTATGGTTCCGTCAAATGGAACTTTTTCTTCACCACCTATTTTGGTAAAAGTTCCTTTTGCTTTTAATACTGCCTTTTTATCATTGAGTGTAAGCAATTCACCTACAGCATCATCACTGCTCCAGGATTCCATCCCCTCAACATCCCTACCCATAAACAAAATAGCTGCTGAAAAATTTATATCTCCTTCAGGTGAACCTTTTATTGGTTTTTTATTTTTTAATTCATCCCCATTGAAACTCATCAACATCCCAACTTCTCCACCATCGACACTGACAGAAACGGAAATAGCATCTTCCATCGCAGTTACCATTCCAATAATTTCATCGCCATTTAAACGACCATCCAATTCGGGGCTTCCGAATTTCAAATCGATGGTGACTTTGTTTTTCTCCATATTGCCAATTTCAATTGCATCAATTTTCTGCCCGGTAGAAGATTCATACGCTTTCTCAAAAACGGTGGTAGAAACTTTTTCAGATATTTTCTTACAATTTGTTAAGGCGAAAAGAAGTGATAAAATTAGAGTCAATTTGATAATTTGTGTTTTCATTTTTTATGATTGTTTTTATTGTTTTATAAACTCAACTCTTCGATTTTGTGCCTTGCCAACTGCTGTTTTATTGTCAGTTATAGGTTGAGACTCTCCCATTCCGTCAGTTATTAACCTTGAAGCATCTATTCCAAATTCATTAACTAAGGCATTTTTAACAGAAGCCGCTCTTTTTTGGGATAGAATCAAATTAGCATCATCAGCACCATCACTATCAGTATGTCCTACAATTTTAATAATTCCGTCAGTTCCTTTTATAGCTTGTGCTGCATTGTTTAAAGTAGCCCAAGATTCAGCTTTGATTTTTGAAGAAGCGGTGTCAAAATAAATCGCATTGGTAACAAATTTACCTTCTACCCCAAAATCCTTCACTGCATTGGGTGCGTTGGCTCCTACTCTTAAATTGGTGATGTACATTCCGGCATTTTCATACCATTGATAAGCGCGAAACAGCGGGTAATAAGTAACTCCGGAAACAAAAACATTATTTTGGTTGAAGTATTCTCGACCATTTACAAAAACCTGTAATGCTTTTCCCTTTCTGGCAATCGCTATATGATTCACTTCGTCCAATTTCCAAACTCCGG
>JAQVDG010000133.1 GCA_028698395.1 Weeksellaceae bacterium | reverse complement strand
AAGAAATTTCAGACTGGATTTTCTCAAGAACACCTAAAGAAATGCCGTATTCTCCCAAAATTGTAAATATAAAAAGAGAAATTGAATCCGATACAGGAATTAAACCGGATTATGAACTGAAAAATATACCGGATTTGGTTGGAAAAAACGGACGAGATGTTATTCCGGCTCTTGAAAATATGGGATTAGAGGTAATTTATAATGGTATAGGAAAAGTAAAAGACCAATCCATTCCACCGGGAACACCATTCAAAAAAGGTGAAATCATCTATTTAACCTTAAAAAGTTAATTGAAAATGAAGTTAGAGCATTTATTACATACCATAGAATCTCAAAAAACCATCGGCACAACTGATAAGGAAATTACTTCCATTCAATTTGATTCCCGAAAAGTAGAGAAAAACTCACTTTTTGTAGCGCAAAGCGGAACACAAGTCGATGGTCATGATTTTATTGAAAAAGCAATTGATTCAGGCGCATCAACCATTGTCTGTGAAAGGATTCCGGAAAAAATTCAAAATGAAATTTGTTACATTCAAGTTAAGAATTCAGCAATTGCTTTGGGTAAGATGGCAGCAAATTGGTATGAAAATCCGACTAAAAAATTAAAATTAATTGGAATTACCGGAACCAACGGTAAAACAACAACGGCTACTTTAACCTATAATCTATTGGAATCCTTAGGTTTTGCAACGGTTTTAATTTCTACTATACGAATTTTAATTAACGGAAAAGAATATCCATCCACACACACTACACCGGATATTTTGACTTTGAACCAGCTCTTTAGTAAAGCGGTCAAAAGTGGTTGTGAGTATGCCGTGATGGAAGTAAGTTCACATGGAATCCATCAAAACAGAATTGCGGGTTTACACTTTGAAATCGGAGTATTTACCAATATTACCCACGATCATTTGGATTATCACAAAACTTTTGCAGAATACATAAAAGCAAAAAAGAAGTTTTTCGACGAACTACCTAACAGTTCATGCTCATTAACCAATTTAGACGATAAAAATGGAGTAGTAATACTCCAAAATTCTCCTTCTAAACGTTATTCCTATGCGTTAAAAACCGATGCGGACTTCAAAGCAAAAATTTTGGAAAATCAGTTCGACGGAATGTTGCTGTTAATGGAGCAGAAAGAATTTTGGACTTCTTTAATCGGGCAATTCAATGCCTATAATTTATTGGCAGTTTATTCCATTGCTCGTCTATTGGGATTTGAACAAGAAGAAATTTTACTCCATTTAAGTCGGTTAAAAACAGTTGACGGTCGTTTTCAATCTTTTATTTCCCAACAAGGAATTATCGTAATTGTAGATTATGCCCATACTCCGGATGCTTTGGAAAACGTGTTGAATACCATTCAAAACATCCGAACCCGAAATGAGAAATTAATTACAGTTGTTGGTTGTGGTGGAAATCGAGACAGAAGTAAACGTCCGGAAATGGCAAATATCGCTTCAATTCAATCTGATTTGGCGATTTTCACTTCCGATAATCCGAGAAATGAAGAGCCGGAAGAGATTTTAAAAGAAATGGAAGCTGGCGTTAAACCCGAAAATTCACGGAAAACTTTAAAAATAACCGACCGGAAAGAAGCGATTAAAACCGCTTTAAAATTGGCTGAAAAAGGAGATATTCTTCTAATCGCCGGAAAAGGACATGAAACCTATCAGGAAATAAAAGGAGTACGCCATCATTTCGATGATATGGAAATAACAAAAGAATTATTGAATCAACAGAATTAAACCGTATGCTGTATTATTTATTTGAATTTTTAGGAAAACAATTTGATTTACCGGGCGTTCGTTTGTTTCAATACACCTCGTTCCGAGCCGGTATGGCAATTTTAACCGCTTTATTGATTGCCATGGTTTTCGGTAAAAAAATCATCAATTACTTACGTCGGGAACAATTAGGTGAAACCGTTCGGGATTTAGGATTAGATGGGCAACTGGAAAAAACCGGAACTCCAACTATGGGCGGAATTATCATCATTCTTGCTACCGTTATTCCTACTCTTCTTTTTGCTAAATTGGATAATATTTACATCATTATTCTGTTGGTTTCTACCGTTTGGTTAGGCGCAATCGGATTTTTGGATGATTACATCAAAGTTTTCAGGAAAAACAAAGAAGGTTTAGCCGGACGATTTAAAATTTTAGGGCAAGTTGGTTTGGGATTATTTGTTGGAGCTATGCTTTACTTTAGTCCGGGTGTAACGGTTAAACATAAACAAAAAATGGCCGAAACACAAAATACAGAAGAAATACGAATTGCACAATTTGGTGATGAAGAAAAAAGTCTGGATACAACTTTACCTTTTTTAAAAGACAATGAATTCAATTACAGGGATTTAATCTTTTGGGAAAATTACAGTGGGAAAATTAAATACGAATGGATTGTATTTCTGATTGCCGTAATTTTCATCATTACAGCCGTATCAAATGGAGCCAATTTAACCGATGGAATTGATGGTTTAGCAGCCGGTTCTTCCGTCATAATTGTCGGTGCTTTAGCTTTGTTTGCCTTTGTTTCGGGAAATATTATTCTGGCAAATTATCTCAATATTGTCTTTATTCCCCGAACAGAAGAAGTCGTTATTTTTTGTACTGCATTCACCGGTGCGCTCATTGGTTTTTTATGGTACAATACTTACCCGGCTCAAGTATTCATGGGTGATACCGGAAGTTTAACTATTGGAGGTTTGATTGCCGTTATTGCAATAATCGTCCGAAAAGAACTGATTCTTCCCATTTTATGTGGAATTTTCTTCGTTGAAAGCTTATCCGTAATGCTACAAGTAGGTTATTTCAAATTTACCAAAAAAAGAACAGGTGAAGGAAAACGAATTTTCCTGATGGCACCCGTCCATCATCATTTTCAACTAAAAGGAATCCATGAAAGTAAAATTGTAAACCGAATGTTGATTATCGGTTTTGTATTAGCGGTAATCTCAATTATAACACTTAAAATTCGATAAAAATGGAAAAAAAATTAGTGATTTTAGGTGGAGGAGAAAGTGGCGTAGGTGCTGCTTTATTAGGAAAAAAACAAGGTTTTCAGGTGTTTTTGTCCGATAAAAATCTTTTAAAAGATGAATACCGCAAAAAATTAGAACAAAATCAAATTGAATTTGAAGAAGGAAAACACAACGAAGAAAAAATTTTCACTGCCGACTGGGTGGTAAAAAGCCCCGGAATTCCAACTACAACCGATTTAATTCAGAAACTGACAGCAAAACAAATTCCGATATTTTCCGAAATTGAATTTGCTTCACGTTTTACTCAATCAAAAATCATTGCCGTTACCGGAAGTAACGGAAAAACAACCACTACTTCTTTAATTCATTTTATCCTTCAGCAAGAAGGATTTAAAACCGGTTTAGGCGGAAACATCGGGAAAAGCTTTGCTGAATTAGTATTAGAAGATGACTATGATTATTATGTGTTGGAAATAAGTAGTTTTCAATTGGATGAAATCGCTTCTTTCCGACCTTATATCGCCATTTTATTGAACATTACACCTGATCATTTAGATCGCTACGATTATAAATTAGAAAATTATGCACACGCTAAATTCCGAATTACTGAATTTCAGACTGAAGAAGAATATTTCGTGTACAATTTTGATGATGATATCATAACAGAATTATTAAAAAATATTAATACAAAAGCCAAAAAAATACCTTATTCCATGAACAAAAAATTGAACGCAGGAACTTACGCAGAAGATAAAAACATAGTCATAAATTATCCTGAAAAATTAGAATTAGACGCATCTGAACTTTCTTTAAAAGGAAAACATAATCTTTCAAATTCCATGGCAGCCGCTACAGTTGCTAATATTTTAAAAATCAAAAAAGAAAATTTAAGAAGAAGTTTATCCGATTTTACAGCCATTGAACATCGTTTGGAATTTGTGTTAAAAGTAGGCGGAGTTGAATTTATTAACGATTCTAAAGCAACCAATGTGAACTCTGTTTATTATGCTTTGGAAAGTATGACTACCCCAACGGTTTGGATTGTTGGAGGACAAGACAAAGGAAATGATTATTCTGAACTGATTCCGTTGGTGAAAAAGAAAGTTAAAGCCATTGTGTGCTTAGGATTGGACAATAATAAAATTATTTCTGCTTTTGAAGATTTAGTGGATAATGTAGTAGAAGCCTCTTCGATGGAAGAAGCCGTCCGAAAAGCCTATGTTTTAGGAAGAAAAGGCGATACTGTCCTTCTTTCTCCGGCTTGTGCAAGTTTTGACTTATTTGAAAATTACGAGGACAGAGGAAAACAGTTTAAACGAGAAGTAAAAAGACTGTAACAAGACAATATGGGGTTTTTGAAAAGTTACATAAAGGGAGATAAATACTTGTGGGCATTCATTTTATTGCTCGCTATTTTTTCATTTTTACCGGTTTATTCGGCAAGTTCCAACTTGGTTTATACGGTAGGAACAGGAACGGTATTCTCTCATCTTGGAAAACATGCCGCTTTTCTGATTATTGGACTTATTATCATCGTCATAATTCAACGAATAAATTACCGTTATTTTGGTGGAATTGCTCTTTTGAGTTTACCGGTCATTGCCCTATTATTATTGGCAACACTCATACAAGGAAATACGATTGAAGGAGCAAATGCAGCCCGTTGGCTGACTTTACCCGGAACTTCTATTACCATCCAGACTTCCACTTTTGCTTCCATGATTTTATTGGTTTACATTGCGCGTTATTTAACCAAAATCCGGGACAAGGAAGTCACATTTAAACAAGCTATCCTTCCTTTGTTTATCCCTATGTTTGCTATTATCGGATTAATTTTTCCGGCAAATGGCTCAACAGCAATCATACTTTTTACTATGTGCATCATGTTGTTGGTAGTAGGTGGTTTTCCTTTGCGAATTTTAGCTACGATTATCGGTGTAGGAGCAATTGCAGGAGGAGCATTTATTTATATTGCATTAAATTTCAGTGAATACATTCCTAATTCCCGTGTACATACTTGGAAATCCCGGATTGAAAATTTCTCAAAAGAAGACAACATAGAATCCTATCAGGTTCATCATGCTAAAGCAGCAATAAATCGCGGAGGAATAACAGGAGTTGGTCCCGGGAAAAGTGTTTTTAAACAAACTTTACCTCAATCTTCATCCGATTTTATTTTTGCAATTATCATTGAAGAATATGGTATGATTGGCGGATTAGGCTTGATTTTTATTTTCCTCTTGATTTTATTCCGAATCATACGAATAGCCACCCGAATTCATACATTTTTTGGAAGTTTAGTCGTATTTGCAGTCGGAATTCCGGTTGTTTTTCAAGCTTTTATAAATATGGGAGTAGCGGTTCATTTTTTTCCGGTAACCGGACAACCCTTACCGATGATTAGCTATGGAGGAACTTCTTTATGGGTAACTTGTATTGCTTTCGGGATTATTTTGAGCGTGAGTAACGCTATAAAATCACCAGAAGAATTAGAATTAGAAGAAAAACGAAATACAGATGAAGTCATTCAAGACATCGCATAAAATAATTATCAGCGGAGGTGGAACCGGCGGTCATATTTATCCGGCAATTGCGATTGCGGATGAAATAAAAAACCGTGCACCAGAAACTGAAATTTTATTTGTAGGTGCCTTGGGAAAAATGGAAATGGAAAAAGTTCCCAAAGCAGGTTATTCCATTAAAGGATTGCCTATTGTGGGGTTAGATCGAGGGAATATAGCCGCAAATCTTAAATTTCCATTGAAATTATACAAAAGCCTGAGTTTAGCTAAAAAAATCATCAAAGAATTTCAACCCGATGTAGCTATTGGAACCGGAGGTTATGCAAGCGGACCGCTTTTATGGCAAGCAAGTAAACAAAAAATTCCTTTTTTGATTCAAGAACAAAATTCTTTTCCGGGAATTACCAATAAATTACTAAAAAACAGAGCTTCTGCAATTTGTGTGGCGTATGAAGGAATTACTGATTTTCCGGCAGATAAAACAATTTATACCGGAAACCCGATTCGTTCGGAATTATTTCGAAATTTACCCGAACGAAATCAGGCGATTCAAACATTTGGATTGAATCCATCAAAAAAAGTAATTTTATCGGTGTGAGGAAGTCAAGGCTCACGAACTTTAAACAATACTTGGAAAAAAGAGATAAAAAA
>JAQVDG010000132.1 GCA_028698395.1 Weeksellaceae bacterium | reverse complement strand
TCTGTTAATTCAAATTGCGGCCAACCTTCACTATCAACACCTTTGTAACGGTAATATCCTAAAGGTTCCAATAAACGGCAGACGGCAATGTGCATTAAATTTAGTTTATCATCTTTCACAAATTTTCTTTTTCCTTGACCTAATTCTTGCACACCAATCAAAAATAATATTGTATCTAATTCCGGACGTTCGCCATCAGTAAAGTTTTTTATAAAAAACTGTTCTACTTTTTCCCATTCAATGGCTTCCGGTGATTTTTCTCTTTTCATGGCACAAAGATAAACAAGACTGTCGATTTTCAGTTATTTTTTGAGGTTTTGCAGATGAAGTTGAGTTTGAATGAATTCAAAAATTAAATCTTTCTGATTTGGCGAAAACCAATGAATAGAATCATCATTCCGGTACCAGGTTAATTGTCTTTTCGCATAGCGGCGACTGTTTTTCTTAATTTCTTCAACAGCAAATTCCAAATCGAATTTTCCGTCCAAATAATCAAAAATTTCCCGATAACCTACCGTTTGTAAACTGTTTAAATCTCGGTTTGGATAAAGTGATTGTACTTCTTCCAATAAACCTTCTTTCATCATTTTTTCAACTCTTGAATTAATACGTTCGTAGAGTTTTTCTCGTTCCATTTCCAAACCGATTTTTAGAATGGAAAATTCTCTTTTTACTGATTTATTCTTTCGAAAAGATGAAAAAGTTTTCCCTGTTCCCCGATAAATTTCTAAAGCCCGAATTAACCGAATTGGATTTTGTTTATCTACAATTTTATAATAATCCGGATCTACTTTTTTCAGTTCTTCTTGTAATTTTTCAATTCCAAATTCTTTAAACTCTTTGTTTAACTCATTTCGTATATTTAATTGTATTTCAGGAAATTCGTCCAATCCTTCTGTAATGGATTTTTCAAAAAGTCCGGAACCGCCGACAAGAATAAGTGAAGAGTGAATCTGAAATAATTCGTTGATTTTTTTTAGGGCATCCCGTTCATAATCACCAACTGAATAGGTATCAAAAATACTTAAATGTTGAATAAAATGATGAGGAACAGTTTGTAATTCTTCTGGACTTGGAACGGCTGTTCCGATTTTCATTTCTTTATAAAATTGTCGGGAATCACAAGAAATAATTTCGGTGGATAATCGCTGTGCCAAATCAACGGCAACTGCTGTTTTTCCAATTCCGGTTGGTCCGATTATGACAATTAAATTCTTGTTTTTTGACATGAAATCAGGAATAAATTTCCGGGTTATTTGGAACTAAGCTTTTTTGCCATTCTAAATAACGAATAGCTTCTTTTTTGAAGTATTTGAAAGCAAAAAATAAAATCATGGCATCATCGAAAAATAATCCGGGCAAAATATCCAAAGGTGAAATAACGTATAAAATAACCAAAGTTCCAATGAGTAGATTTCTTTTTTTTGGTTGGTATTTTCCTTTTATCCAATCAATAAATAAGAGGAAAATAGTACGGATAAACTCAAAAAAAGATAAATCTTTTGAGTTGGCTTTTTGAACGAATCCGGCAATTTTATAGAATTTAAAAAACTTCATTTTGAATTAAATTTTGATTGGTTTTGTCAAATAATGTTCCAATTTTATCTAACGAACAAATACCAGTTTTGTTTCGGTTGATAATTTTTCATCAAAAGCGTATTTTTCTTCATTGAAAAGCTTCACATCATCTAATTTTTTGATGTTATTTTCAGCACAATAACGTGCCATTAAGCCTCGTGCATATTTGAAGTAAACCATTACTTTTTTTAATTCTCCATTTTTAAAATCCAAGAAATCAACTTCGATTTTTGATGATTTTAATTTTTTATCATCCAAAACTTTTGAATATTCTACACTTGCTAAGTTCAATAAAACCTCATTTTTTTTCAAAAGTGAATTGGTATGTTCGGTCAAAGTTTCTTTCCAAAATTCGTATAGATTTTTAGTGGAATTAAGTGGAAGTTTTGTTCCCATTTCCAATCGATACAAACGAATTTTATCACTGGGTCGAAGAATTCCGTATAAACCGGAAAGAATAATTAAATTTTCATCTAAATATGTTTGTGCTTTCTCAGATAAAGTTTCGGCAGCCAAACCTTTATAAACTTCTCCGGTAAAGGCAAATAATGCAGGGCTGCTTTCTTTTGTCGTTGTTTTGGGTTTCCAGTTTAAGTTTCGTTCTACGTTTAATTCTGCTAAAGCGGGTGAAATGGACATTAGTTTTTCTAAATCTTTGGGTTTCAAAGTTTGTAACTTTTCCATTATGACTTCAGCTTGTGATAAAAATTTGGGCGAAGTAGATTTATTCCATTTTCCTTTTGAGTCTAAACTCATTAATTTGGCGGGTGATAATAAGATTTTCATTCTGTAAAGTTAAAACAAATCTTTAGTTTTGGGTTTTAAATTAATTCGAATGAAAAAATTACTTCAATTTTTGTTTTAATCTTTTCAAACTGCATTTTTTCGTAAACTTCTACGTTTGATACGATGCTTTTGATGGAATATCAAATAACAAAATCTAAGGAATATTATAAATAATCGTTAATATCTCCTTTTCCTTCTCTCAAAATCACGACTTCTTCACCACTTAAATCAATTACACTGGATGCTTTGTTATCGCCAATTCCGCTGTCGATGACCAAATCAACCAATTTATCAAATCGTTCAGCAATTAACTCAGGGTCAGTGGTGTATTCGATAATCTCGTCTTCATCATAAATCGAAGTAGAAGCAATTGGATTTCCTAATTTTTCCACAATCATTCTTGGAATCAGATGATCAGGAACTCGTATTCCGACTGTTTTTCGGTTTTTGTAAGTATGTGGTAAATTATTGGAAGCTTCCAATACAAATGTAAACGGTCCGGGTAAGGCACGTTTTAATAATTTAAAATGAGAATTTGAGATTTGACGGGTATAATAAGCTAAATGACTCAAATCATTGCATACAAATGAAAACTGTGCTTTTTCGGGTTTAATTCCTTTGATTCGACATAATTTCTCCATCGCTTTGGGATGGGTAATGTCGCAACCTAAACCATAAACAGTATCAGAAGGATAAATAATTAATCCTCCGTTCTTCAATACTTCTACAATTTGCTCAATTGCTCGGTCGTGAGGATTTTCAGGATGAACTTTGATTAGTTTTGCCATAGTTTTCTGTTTTTTTCAAAATTACATAAAAATCATTGGTTGAAATGATTTTCCAAAAAATAATTTTTGTGGGTAATACAAATTCAATTTTTTATCGATAATTTTTTTAAAATCCCTTTCCAACGGAATTTCCGGATAAATTTCCCTTCTTCAGGTGAAACTATTTTTTCATCGGATTTTAAAAAAGAGGAACAATAGGATTGTAAAATCGTAAAAATTAATTTTATACTTTTCTGATTTTTTCCTGCTTTTACTGCCGCAATAAAACTGATGATAAAACCATAATCCAAACGATAAAAAGCCTGACCTGTTTTTTTTCCGTGAATAGCTTTGTAAACACTTCCGGTAGGTTTTAATAATTTTACTTTTAAGTGGGGAATAACCTGAATTTCAAAACCATGAAAAAGAGCCAATAATTCATCAGCCGTATCCCAACCAATTGATTTTTTCAAACCTCCTATTTTTTCAAAACAAGCTTTTGAGTAAGATTTGAATGGCCCTCGAACTTGCTTTTTATTTCCGATTTTTTCTAAAACCCATTTTCCGTTTTTTTCGATATATGCCAATCCGCCACTAATTCCGGCTTTTGGATTTGAACGAAAAACCTGAGCAACTTCTTCAAAATAATTTTTAGGCAAAACAGTATCCGCATCTAATTTTACAATAAAATCCCAATCATTTTGTAATTGTTCAAAACCTTTATAAAATACATTGACAATTTTCTCTCCCGGTTCATGTTGTTGATTTTCAGTTGGTAAAGAGATTAATTTTATAAACGGATATTTTTGCACAAATTCTTCAGCAATCTGAGCGGTAGCATCAGTAGAACCATCGTTTACTATGATTATTTGTTCGGCTAAAAGTGTTTGATTTACAACAGAATATAGGTTTTCTCTTAAAAAATTCTCTTCATTTTTAACCGGTATGATGATGTTGTACTTCAAAATGGCTATTCTTTTATGAATCAAATTAAAGTTTACATTCCTTTTAACTGTCCTTCAATTTGTGCAATTTTTTCCAAGGCATCGGCTTCTTTTTTCTTTTCTGCATTTACAACTGCTTCCGGCGCACCGCTCACAAACTTTTCATTAGATAATTTTTTCCGAACTGAATTTAAAAATCCATATAAATACTCTTTTTCTTTTTCTAATTTTTCACGTTCAGCTTCTAAATCTACATTTTCTGAAACCGGAATTAGGAATTCAAAAATTCCGACACGGAATGAGAAACCTTTGTCTGGAAAGTTATCTGCAAACTGAATGGAAACATTTCCTAATTTTTCAATCAGTTCGGTATTTAGTTCGTTTCTTGAACTTTCAACAGTAAATAATTCTAATTTTTCTTTAGGAGAAATTCCTTTTTCATTGCGTATGGTGCGGATACCCGAAACCACTTCTGATGTAAAGTCAAATTGTTTCAGAATTTCCTGTCGGAAATTATCCGGTTTTGGATATTCTGAAATAATCAGAGCATTTTCAGGATTCCGTTCGCTCATTAATTGCCAAATTTCTTCCGTTAAAAATGGCATGAACGGATGTAAAATTTTCAAACAATTTCCCAAATATTCCAATGTTGTGTCATAAGTTGAACGGTCAATCGGTTTCCCGAATTCTGGTTTTACCGCTTCTAAATACCAAGAACAGAAATCGTCCCAAATCAGCTTATAAACCGACATTAGCACATCTGAAATCCGGTATTTTTCATAATTGGATTCACTATCATTTAGTTCCGAATGGAATTTTGAATAAAACCATTCCATTGCGAATTTGTTTTCTTCCGGTGTTTTTAGATTTTCATCCACTTCCCATCCTTTTATCAACCGGAATGCATTCCAAATTTTATTGGCAAAATTTCGTCCTTGTACACATAAATCTTCATCAAAAGGCAAATCGTTTCCGGCAGGTGAAGAAAGTAACATTCCAACGCGTACACCATCAGCACCGTATTGCTTCATTAATTCAATCGGATCGGGTGAATTCCCTAAGGATTTAGACATTTTTCTTCCTTGTTTATCACGAACAATTCCGGTGTAATACACATTTTTAAAAGGAAATTCGTTGCGGTATTCATAGCCGGCAATAATCATCCTCGCCACCCAGAAAAACATAATTTCAGGTGCAGTTACCAAATCTTGTGTTGGATAATAATAATTAATTTCTTTATTTTCAGGTTCATTGATTCCGTTGAAAACTGAAATCGGCCATAACCACGAAGAAAACCAAGTATCCAAAGCATCTTCATCTTGATGCAAATCTTCTTCGGTCAAATGTAAATTTCTTTCTCTTTCAATGATTTGTAGAGCTTCTTGTTTATTCAGTGCTACTACAAAATCAGTTTGTCCATCGCCGTAATAAAATGCCGGAATCTGGTGTCCCCACCACAATTGACGGGAAATATTCCAATCGTGAACGTTTTCCATCCAATGTTTGTATGTGTTTTTGAACTTTGACGGATGAAATTGAATGGTATCATTCATTACATTTTCTAAAGCCGGTTGTGCTAATTCTTTCATTTTTAGAAACCATTGCACCGAAAGTTTTGGTTCGATAACTACTCCTGTTCTTTCAGAAGTTCCAACTTTATTGGTATAATTTTCTACTTTTTCAAGTAATCCTTTTTCTTCTAATTCGATTTCAATTTCTTTTCGGACTTTAAAACGATCTTTTCCGGCATAATGCAAAGCATGATGATTCAAAGTTGCATCGTCATTGATAGCATCGATGATTTCTAAATCATATTTTTTCCCTAATTCATAATCGTTAGTGTCATGTGCTGGCGTAACTTTTAAACAACCGGTTCCAAATTCAATATCAACGTATTCGTCTTCAATCACAGGAACAATCCGATTGACGATAGGAACGATTAAGTTTTTTCCTTTTAAATGAGAATAACGTTCATCGTTTGGATTGATACAAACAGCTGTATCGCCAAAAATAGTTTCAGGGCGAGTAGTTGCTACAACTATATAATCTTCGGAATCTGAGTTTGTCGAAGATTCAATCCGATATTTTAAATAATATAATTTTCCTTGTTTTTCTTTGTAAATAA
>JAQVDG010000131.1 GCA_028698395.1 Weeksellaceae bacterium | reverse complement strand
AATCAATTTGATGAAAATCGGGTTTCATCCCGGTGATTTGAGTGATTCTGTCCAAAACAAATAATTCTGAATTGGATAAATCATCAAGAATAATCACATCAAATCCGGCTTCTTGCAATGCAACTGCTGTGTGGGAACCAATATAGCCAAGTCCGCCTGTTACTACTATTTTTTGTTTCAATTTATTACAGTTTTAACTTTTAAACTATAAAGAATTCTTTCACCGAATTCGTTATAAATTCCAATTGTTCTTCATCTAATTCCGTGTGCATGGGCAAGGATAAAACTTCATCAATCAATTTATTGGTATTTGGAAAATCTGCGTCATTATAATTTCCGGTATCGTACGCTTTTTGTTTTCTGAGCGGAACCGGATAATAAATCATTGCCGGAATTCCTTTATTTTCCAAAAATTCTTTCAAATCATTTCGTTTTCCATTCAAAATCCGTAAAGTATATTGATGAAAAACATGAGTGGAATCCTTTGCCTGAACAGGTGTTAAAACTTCTGTCAATTCTTCAAAAGCCTGATTATAATATTGAGCGACTTTCAATCGAGCAGTATTATAGGTATTCAAATGAGGAAGTTTTACTCTCAAAACAGCTGCTTGAATACTATCCAAACGGGAATTCACTCCTACTTCATCGTGATAATATCTTTCGTACATTCCATGATTGACAATTCCTCTTATTCTGTGTGCTAATTCATCATTATGAGTGAAAATTGCGCCTCCGTCACCATAACATCCTAAATTTTTAGAAGGAAAAAATGAAGTCGTACCAATTGTTCCGATAGTTCCTGCTTTTTTACCTTTAAAATCTGCTCCGATTGCCTGTGCAGTATCTTCTACTACAAATAAATTATATTCCTCAGCAATTTTGTTGATTTCATCCATATTAGCAACTTGCCCAAATAAATGAACCGGAATAATAGCTTTGGTTTTGGATGTAATTGCTTTTTTAATCTGCTCTGTATCAATTAAAAAAGTATCATAATCTACATCAACCAAAACCGACTTTAATCCTAAAAGATGAATGACTTCTACCGTTGCGGCGAAAGTAAAATCAGCTGTAATCACTTCATCACCTGGTTTTAAATCCAGAGCCATTAAAGCAATTTGCAAAGCATCTGTTCCATTTCCACAAGGAATTACATGTTTTACATTTAAATATTCTTCTAATTCTGTTTGAAAATTTTTGACTTCAGACCCGTTAATAAAAGCACAAGAATCAACTACTTGCTGAATGGATTCGTCTATATTTTTTTTGATTTTTTGGTATTGTGTACCTAAATCAACCATTTGTAATTTTCGCATAATTTGAAATTTGCACAAATGTACAAAATGGATTGTAAGACAAGTCAAAAAATAATGTAAAAAGGAATTACGAGAAGTTGAGGTTTTTAAAGTAAATTCATCTTAATTCTTTCGGACAAAAATCAATAAATCTCCTTCTTCAAATGTAATTTTCACTTCATCTTCTTTGGCTAAATTTCGGATTCCAATTCGGGTATGAATATCCAAATCTTCATTTTTCAAACTGTATTTTAATCCTTTTGTAGTGATGTTTTCTGCTGTTGGAAAGGGATAAAGAGAAATAATCCGGTCTTTGTATCCACTTAAAACAGTTTCTTTTTCGGCAAAGAAATAATAACTGTAATCATCAAAAAAAATCAGACTTAAATCGGATTTAAACTTTAATCCGGAGGCTAAATTTCCCAAAAAATGATCATGTTCTATTCCACTACTTCCATAAATGTAAATTTCTTCAAAACCACGTGATTTTAAAAGCTCCAAAGCTTTCTCAAAATCAGTAAATTCTTGGTTTTTCAGTTCGATGATTTCGATTCCTTCTTCAATTTCCTGTGGATTTAAAGAATCAAAATCACCACAAACTACATTGGGTTTTATATTTTTTTCTTTCAAATACGAATAAGCTCCGTCTGTACAATAAATTTGATAGAATTGAGCTAAATTCGGAATTTGCTGAGGAGCCTGACCATTTAAAAATAAGGCGATTCGTTTCATTTATTCCTCGTTTGGCAACCATTTAATTTCTTCGTAACCGGCATCGTGAGCAATTGTACGTGCTACAACAAACAAATAATCTGAAAGTCGGTTTAAATATTTCACAGTTTCACCCCGGATTTCCTCTATTTCTGCCAATGCAACCGTTCGTCGTTCGGCTCTTCTACAAATGCAACGACATAAATGAGCGTGTGCTGTTTCCATATTTCCGCCGGACAAAATAAAATGAGTCAAGGGTGGTAATTCTTCATTCATTTCATCTATCCAATTTTCTAACAGAACAATGTCTTCTTCTATCAAAATTTTAGGCAAACGACAATTTCCGTTTGCCATATACATTTTTTCTTGAGGTGTTGCTAATTCTGCACCCAAATGAAAAAGATTTTTTTGGATTTTTATCAATTGTCGATTCATTTCATCAGAAATTTTTCCACTTCGAATCAATCCAATGGCTGAATTCAATTCGTCCACTGTTCCGTAGGCTTCAATCCGAACGTTATTTTTAGAAACTTTAACACCACCGTATAAAGAAGTTCCTCCTTTGTCTCCTGTTTTGGTATAGATTTTCATTTTGAATGATTTTTAATTTATTGTAGTTTTATCTTTACTGAAGAGATTTTGTCTAAAATTCAGATTTTAATCAATTCGGTTATTTTTAATTTCTTCTACTGATTCCGGATTTAATAAAGTGGAAATATCGCCAAAATTCGAGAAATCTCCGGCTGCAATTTTCCGAAGAATTCGTCGCATAATTTTCCCTGAACGAGTTTTAGGCAAAGTATCCACAAACTGAATTTTATCTAATTTGGCAATGGGTCCGATATGATTGGCAATGTGTTCGTTGATTTCTCGTCTTAAATTATCCCGATCTCTCACTTCTCCGGTTTCTTTCAAAGTAATATAACCGTACAAAGCATTTCCTTTGATGTCATGTGGGAAACCTACAATGGCTGATTCTGCAACAGCCGGATGTTCATTAATGGCATTTTCAATCGGAGCTGTTCCTAAATTATGTCCTGAAACGATGACTACGTCATCAATTCGTCCAATGATTCGGTAATACCCTACTTCATCGCGCAGCGCACCATCACCTGAGAAATATTTTCCTCGAAATGCAGTATAATATGTTTCTAAATACCGTTGTGGATTTCCCCAAATAGTACGAGCCATTCCCGGCCAAGGGAATTTAATACATAAACTTCCTTCTACGTGGTGGTCTTCAATCTGATTTCGTTTGGAATCCATCAAAACCGGTTGAATTCCCGGTAAAGGAAGTGTTGCATAAGTAGGTTTAGTCGGTGTAATAAAAGGAAGTGGAGAAATTAAAATTCCACCATTTTCAGTTTGCCACCAAGTATCCACCAAAGGACATCTTCTTTTTCCGATATGGTTATTGTACCAATGCCAAGCTTCTTCGTTAATCGGTTCTCCTACCGAACCAATAATTCGCAAAGAAGATAAATCGTGACTTTCGACATAACTTATGTTTTCTTTTGCCAAAGCACGAATAGCGGTTGGTGCAGTATAAAGCTGAGTTACTTTGTGTTTATCTACTACATCCCAAAATCTTCCATAATCCGGATAGGAAGGAATTCCCTCAAATAAAACAGTGGTTGCTCCGTTTAAAAGTGGTCCGTAAACAATATAAGAATGTCCGGTAATCCAACCAATATCTGCGGTACACCAATATACATCGTCTTCTTTGTAATTGAATACATTTTTAAAAGTATAAGCAGTATAAATCATATAACCTGCTGTTGTGTGTACCATTCCTTTTGGAGTTCCGGTAGAACCGGAAGTATAAAGAATAAATAAAGGATCTTCTGCGTCCATAATTTCGGCAATATGGTCGGTCTTTGCTGCTTCCATCAAAGGTTCTAAATAGTTATCACGTCCTTCTTCCATAGTTATTTCGGAATGGATTCTTCGTGCTACCAAAACCGTTTCTACTGAAGGACACGATTTTAAAGCTTCATCTACAATTCCTTTTAAATCAATGGTTTTATTTCCCCGATATCCTCCGTCAGATGTGATAACTAATTTACAATCAGAATCATTGATTCGGGTAGCTAACGATTTAGCAGAAAATCCGGCAAAAACCACGGAATGAATAGCTCCTACTCGGGCACAAGCTAATAAAGCAATTGGTAGTTCGGGAATCATAGATAAATAAATACACACTCTGTCGCCTTTTTTGATTCCTTGTTCCTGCAGAACGTTTGCCATTTTACAAACTCGCTCATGCAATTCCAAATAAGTAATATGTTGTGCCGGTTCATTTGGGTCATTTGGTTCAAAAAGAATAGCGGTTTTATTTCCTCTTTTATTCAAATGGCGGTCAATGCAATTTTTAACAATGTTTAATTTTCCGTCCACAAACCATTTCACATCCCCATTGAGCATATCATTATGTAGAACTTTACTCCATTTCTGGTACCAAATAAAATGATTGTTAGCTATATTTCCCCAAAATTCTTCCGGGTCATTTATGGATTGATTGTAAATTTTAAAATAATCTTCAAGACTTTCAATATTGTAATAGTTCATCGTACTAAATTTTTCCTAAAATTACATTTTATTCTATATTTTTTGAATTTTATGTGATTTTTCTTTTTCTATTTTTTGTAAATGCCGCATTAAACCTTCTTGTACTACGCTGGCAATTAATTTTCCATCTTGACTGAAAATTTTTCCCTCGGTTAATCCGCGTGCATTATTTGTTGCTGAAACTTCGATATGAAATAAAAACCAGGTGGAAAAATCATCAGGAATGTGATGAAACCACAAAGCATGATCTAAACTTGCCAATTGCATATTTCCAAAATGCGCCTGAGAAGCGTGTGGCTGAAGAGCTGTAATTAAAATATTATAATCCGAAGCATAAGCTAACATTTCGTGAAAATGATTTACAGAAAGGTTTTCCGGTGCTTCATTAAATTTAAACCAAATATCTTGAAAAGCCGGTAAATCTTTTTTTTCAAAAGGATTATTGATTATGGTAGGTTTAAAAATAATCGGGCGTTCCAAACTTAAAAATCGACTTACATTTTCCGGTAAAAAATCTTTGGCTTGTTCATAAATTTCTTCCCAACTGAGCAACTCATCAACTTGTTTTACTTGTGGCATTTCTACCTGAAATTCCAATCCTTCTTCTTTAATTTGAAACGATGCTGCCAAGACGAAAATAGTTTTTTCATTTTGTTCTGCCACTACATAACGGGTAGTAAAACTTCCGCCATCGCGTACCAACTGTACTTTGTAATGAATGGGTTTTTGTAAATCACCGGGCAATAAAAAATAAGCATGAGCAGAATGGCAAAGCCTTTCCGGAGAAACCGTGCGATAAGCAGCATTTAAAGCTTGTGCCAAAACCTGACCGCCAAAAACCGTTCGACTTCCAACTGTAATACTATTTCCTTCAAAAGAAGTTGGGGTTTTTTGTTCTAATTGTAATAATTGAATTAATTCTTCACTTGTTTTCATTAGAAATTCAAATTTTCTTTTATTTTATCTGCTTGATTTAATGCGGATTTATAATCAGATTTTAGCCGATTGACTAATTCTTCTACCGAAGGAACATCCTGAATCCCGGCTACTCCATGTCCTGCTGACCAAATATCTTTCCAAGCTTTGGCATGCTCTCCGGTTAATTTTGAAAAATCTTCTTCTTTCTTTTCATTCAGATTAATTCCTGCATTTTCTATACTTTTTATCAAGAAATTCGCCGGAACTCCCGAAACACCATCGGTATAAATAACATCATTAATTCCGGAATCCTGAATCATTTGTTTGTATTCCTCTACTGCCAAACATTCCTGAGTAGCAATAAAACGAGTGCCCATATAAACAAAATCGGCAGAAGCTAATTGTGCAGCTAAAATTTCATTTCCGTTATTGATACTTCCTGCCATGACAATTGCGCCTTTATAAAAACTTTTAATTTCATTGACCAAAGCAAATGGATGAGCTGTTCCGGCATGTCCGCCGGCTCCGGCAGAAACACAAATAATTCCATCCACACCGGCTTCTGCCGCTTTTTCAGCATGACGCTTCTTAACAATATCATGAAAAATTAATCCTCCATAGGAATGAACGGCATCCACAATTTCTTTGACTGCACCCAAAGAAGTAATGATGAGAGGAACTTTATATTTCACACATAATTCTAAATCAGGCAGTAAACGGGGATTCGTTCGGTTTA
>JAQVDG010000130.1 GCA_028698395.1 Weeksellaceae bacterium | reverse complement strand
GTCTAAACTTTTTGCATTGAATTCCATCTTAGGATTTTGGCGACAAAGTTACAAAAGGAATAATCATTTCTTCCATAGAAACCCCACCGTGTTGGTAAGTGTCTTTGTAATAATTAACATAATAATTGTAATTTTTCGGAAAAGCTAAAAAGATGTCTTCTTTTGCAAAAATATATTTTGAACTGATGTTAACTCTTGGTAAATAAAAATCTTCAGCTTTGTCTATGGCAAAAACATCGTTCTCATCATAAATAAGTTTTCTTCCCATTTTATAACGGATATTGGTGCTGGTTTCTTTATCACCAATGACTTGTGAAGGTTTTCGGACAAAGATGGTACCGTGGTCAGTGGTTAGAATTACTTTCATTTTTTCTTTTTGTGCTTTTTGAATGATTTGCAATAAAAATGAATTTTCAAACCAGTTTCGGGTAATGGAACGATAAGTTTTATCATCTCGAATCAATTGACTCACAATACGATTATCGGTTTTTGCATGAGAAAGAATATCAATGAAATTATAAACAATGACAGTTAAATTTTTGGTTTTGTATTGATGAAAATCTTCCATAATTTTCTTTTCAAAATCAGCGTTCAGAATTTTATAATAATTCATGCTTAAATCCGAGATTCCCAAACGTTTCATTTGGTCGGCTAAAAATTCCTTTTCAAATTGATTTTTGTTACCTTCTTCATTGTCATTTAACCATTCATTTGGGAATTTTTTTTCAATTTCAGAAGGCATTAATCCTGAAAAGAAAGCATTTCGAGCATATTGAGTAGCCGAAGGTAAAATACTGTAATACAATTGTTCTTTTTCTACATTGTAATAATTGGTAAAAAGGGGTTCAATCACTTTCCATTGATCATAACGAAGATTGTCCACCATAATCAACAAAGTATTAGAATCCTTGTTCAAATGGGGTTTTACCCAATCTTTAAAAATAGTATTTGACATCACCGGTTTGTCGGTGTCGTGTAATAAATCGTAATAATTACGTTCGATAAATTTAAAAAAAGCAGAATTAGCATCTTGTTTTTGATTAATGAGAATATTTGCCATTTCATTGTCCTGAATGGGTTCTAATTCCAATTCCCAAAACACTAATTTTTTATAAATATCAATCCAATCATTGTAATCCCGGGCATTCATAATGTCCATGGCAATGGTTCGGAATTCTTGTTGATAATTGACAACTGCTTTTTCTGTAATGATTTTATTTCGGTCAAGAATTTTTTTCAGACTCAATAAAATTTGATTTGGATTAACCGGTTTTATCAAATAATCCGCAATATGCGCTCCAATAGCTTCTTCCATAATATGTTCTTCCTCATTTTTGGTAATCATAATAATCGGAAGTTGAGGTTTTATTTCTTTGATTTTTTGAAGAGCTTCCAATCCGCTCATTCCCGGCATATTTTCATCGATTAAAACAGCAGAAAATTTTTCGGAAGGAATCAATTCCAAAGCATCCGTTGCATTATTAATCATAGTAGTTTCGTATCCTTTTTTTTCAAGAAAAAGTGCATGAGGACGCAAAAGGTCGATTTCGTCATCTATCCATAAAATTTTTATAGCCATACGTGGGTTTTGTTTAAATTTGTAAATTAATTTTGGTAAATTTCTGAATTTTGGAGTATGTAAACAAACTCAAAGTATTTAACGATCCGGTACATGGATTTATTAGTATTCCCAACGAATTAATTTTTGATATCATCCAACATCCATTTTATCAAAGACTGCGAAGAATATGCCAAACCGGATTAACGGAATTAGTTTATCCGGGAGCAAGACATTCCCGATTTCATCATGCTTTGGGTGCAATGCACCTGACACATAAAGCGATTGGAATTCTTCGGATGAAAAATGTAGAAATTTCAAAAGAAGAAGAAAACGGCGTTTTATGTGCGATTTTATTGCACGATATTGGACACGGACCTTTTTCTCATGCTTTGGAATACGCAATTATGGACAATTGGGTTCATGAAAAAATTTCTTTGTATTTGATGGAATGGCTGAATCGGGAATTTTCAGGGGAATTGGATTTAGCAATTCAAATTTTTAAAGGAGAATACAAACGGAAATTCTTTTCTGAATTGGTCTCAAGCCAATTGGATATGGACAGAATGGATTATTTAAAACGGGACAGTTTTTTTACCGGAGTGGTAGAAGGAAACATTAATCCTGACCGGATTATCTCGACTTTAAACGTAAAAAATGACCAATTGGTGGTTGATTCCAAAGGAATTTATTCGGTTGAAAAATATTTAACAGCTCGAATGTTCATGTATTGGCAGGTTTATCAACACAAAACTTCATTTACAGCAGAAACTTTGGTTACTCAGATTCTCAGAAGAGCCAAAGAATTAAGTCAGAATGGAAAAGAATTATTTGCTACCGATTCGTTAAAATTCTTTCTGAAAAAACACAACGATTTCTCTATTTCAGAAAGATTGGAAAACTTCACCAAATTGGACGATAGTGATATTTGGGCTTCGCTAAAGCAGTGGCAATACCATGAGGATACAATTTTGTCTTATTTATCAAAGGCCATTATCAACCGGAAACTACCTACTTCAAGAATCTATAATCAAGCTTTGAGCGAAGTGGAATTGAGAAAATTAGAGGAAAGAGTAAAGTTAAAATTACAAGTAGATGATGCAAGTTATTTTGTTCATCAGTCCAAAATTCAGGTAATTCCGTATGACAAAGAAAATCATCCGATTTATATTATGGATAAACAACAAAATTTACAGGAAATTTCAGAATCTCCTTTGCAAATTTTGGCTCATCATTTGTTAACACCTATCGAGAAATACCATGTTTTCTATGTAAATTAAAGAAATGAAAAGACGAGAATTCTTAAAAAAATCAAGTTTTGCAGCTGCTTATTTTTTAGCTTACCCTGATTTTAATCAGTTTTTTTTGAATGAGTTTTCAGAAGAAGAATTAACAGGAAAAGGAAATCCGGTGCTTTTTGGAAGTGAATATAAACTGCGAGAAGAAGTCAAAAATCAGTTTGAATTAATGCGGAAAGCAGCGAAAGAAAAAGGTTTTTCGATTTATGTCGTTTCAAGTTATCGAAATTATGCACACCAAAACCGAATTTGGGAACGCAAATACAAAAACTTCCGTTCACAAGGTTTTTCTCATCAAAAAACAATCGAAAAAATCATTGAATACAGCACTATTCCGGGAACATCTCGCCATCATTGGGGAACAGATTTGGATATTATTGACAATTCCAAGGGAATTCCGTCTAATCCGTTGAGTGAGGTTCATTTTAATAAAGGAGGAAGAATGCATAATTTTAAATTGTGGTTGGATGAAAACTCAGAGAAATTCGGTTTCTATTTGGTTTATACGAATGAATCCGGGCGAAAAGGTTTTTCTTACGAACCTTGGCATTTTTCTTATAAACCTTTGTCTTTAAAAATGATGCAAGAATTTAAAAAACTGGATTTTAAGAAACTAATTCAAACTAATAAATTAATGGGAAATGAGTATTTTACTGATGATTTCATTGAAAAATATAAAAACGAAAATATTTTAGCTATTAACCCCGACTTATTGAAGTAGAGATTTCAATCTAATTTTTGAAAAATTTCAATAAAACAAAAAAGATACACTTGTCTTTTATAAAAATATAATGTATGTTTGCATCAAGTTTTGTAACTACCATTACAAAGTTTGTAGAGTTTTCAATTATTTGGAGTAAGAGACTGTCTCAAAAGTTATAGTCAAAGGGCTAAATCAATTAAAATAAATTATGGAGTTTATTTATTAAATTGATATTTTTGAGACAGTCTCTTCATTTATAAAAAATTAAATATGAGTAACACTAATATCAATATGGAACTGGTCGAGATGACCTTGGACATTATGAAATATACTTTAAATCGTCTGACTCAGTCCAGCCCACATTTGGGATTTGTAGAATCTGAAACGAAATTAAAAGAAATGGTAGGCGAAACAATTATTCCGGAAGGAATCGGAGGTGAAAAAGCTTTGGAAATCTGGAAAAATATTTTAGCCAAAAATGTAATGTCGATTGATCATCCGCGTCATTTGGCATTTGTTCCGGCAGCACCGGCTCGTGCAGCAGTTTTATTTGATTTGGTAACAGCAGCAACTTCCATTCACGGTTCGTATTGGTTGGAAGGGGCAGGAGGAATATTCGCTGAAAATCAAGCGATGGAATGGTTGGTGAAATTAACCGGTTTGCCACAAGGAGCATTTGGAGTGTTTACTACAGGCGGAACTTCTGCTAATCTTTCTGCACTTGCAGTTGCACGTGAAAGTTGGCGGTTAAAAAATCCTGAAAATTCAGAAAAAAAAGGAATTATTATTATTTCAAGTGAAGCACATTCTTCAGTGGCTTCCATGGCAAAATTGATTGATGTAGAAGTCAGAACTGTTCAAATTAATGATTGTTTGACCGGCGATTTGATTGAAAATAAATGCAAGGAATTAACGGAAGATGAAAAATCAAGAGTTTTTTGTGTGATTGCTACGGCAGGAACTACAAATGCAGGAATTGTTGATGATTTAGAAGGAGTAGCAAAAGTTTGTCAGAAAAATAATTGGTGGTTTCATGTAGATGCAGCTTATGGCGGTGCAGCTTTGTTGGCAGATTCTGTTCGGCATTTATTTGCCGGAATTGAGAAAGCAGATAGTATAACCATAGATCCGCATAAGTGGCTATTTTCACCTTATGACTGTGGTGCAATCATTTACAAAGATCCGGAATTTGCTCGTTCGGTTCATAAACAAGAAGCTTCTTATTTGGATATTTTCAAAGAAACAGAAGCTAATGGATTCAATCCTTCGGATTATCAAGTTCAGCTCACAAGACGGGTTAGAGGATTGCCGCTTTGGTTTTCTTTGGCAATGCACGGAACCAACCGTTACAAAGATGCGATTGAATGGGATTTAACTTTAGCTCAAATGGCAGCTGAAAAAATAACAAAAAATCCGGAATTGGAATTAGTACGAGAACCCGGTTTAAGTTGTGTTTTGTTCAAGAAAAAAGGATGGAATTCTGAAGATTATAAAAATTGGACATTTAAAAACTTAGAATCCGGATTAGCATTTGTAGCACCGACACGATGGAAAATCAATGGAAAATCAGAAACGGTTTTGCGTTTTTGTTTCATTAATCCGGATACAACAGAAGAAGACATTGACTTAATCTTAAATAGTTTTGAGTAGAAACTGCTTGACTTTCAAGTGATTTGAACTAATCAATTCTATTGTTTATTTATTGTGCAAAAGTGATTTTTATAATTGAAAAATCTGCATGACTAATTTTTAAATTCGTATTGTGGATGAAGACTTCTTTAATAACGATATAATTGAGCGATTTGAGCAGATGCTCGAAAGCAAAGAAAGACTCTATTTTGAAACAGATGAATTTTACGAAATCATTGTATATTATTTAGATGTCTGTGATTATCCTTATGCCAAAAAAGCCATATTATACGCATTGGAAATTCATCCTTACAGTACAGAAATAAAAGTTAAAAAATTAGAATATTTATTAGCAATCGGACAATTAAAAGAAGCCTATTATTTAATTGAAGAACTGAAAGAAGTTGAAACTACCGATGTGGATTATTTGATTTGCATAGCGCAGTATTGGTCACTAAAAGAAGATTCTAAGCGAGCGATTCAGTACTATGAAAAAGCATTGGAGTTAGAAGAAGAAAAAGAATTTATTTACAACTGCATTGGTAATGAATATTTGAATTTAAATGATGTTTTCAATGCTTTGGATTCTTTCAAAAAATCATTGGAATTGGATTTGGATGATGATTTTGCTTTTTATTCCTGTATTCATTGTTATGAAGAATTGCATTTGAGAGAAGAATGTTTAGAATTTGTCCAAGAATACATTGAAAAAAGTCCGTATTCTGATATGGCTTGGACTGAGTTAGGCAAACAATATTGGAAAATCAAAGATTATGAAAACGCTCTTCGTGCTTATGACTTTGCCGTAATTATTAATTCAAAAAGCATTTATTCACACAATCAAAAAGCAGCTTGTTTAGAAAAATTAGAAGATTACGAAGAAGCCATCAATGTTTATCAAGAAATTCTGGAATTTGACGACACAGCCGCTTATACATATTTAAATATCGGAAATTGTTATTTAAAATTAAATAAACCCATAAAAGCTTTAAACTCTTTCCATCAGGCGATTCATGAAGATCCACAATTGGATATTGCTTGGGAAAAAGCTTCTGATTTGTACGAAAGTATT